>CAMRVW010000088.1 GCA_947054185.1 uncultured Rikenellaceae bacterium
TATCCGGGGGTTCGAATCCCTCTCTCTCCGCCAGAACCCAAAAGACAAAACGGGGCAAACAACGACAAATCCTGTAAGATAAAAGTCTTACAGGATTTTTATTTTCCTCTCCTATACATACGAAAGACACGAAAAAGCCACGTTCGGACAGCGTTTAGTTACTAAATAGTTCTAAAACCGGTACGATGATTTTATTCAAGATAAACTCGATTTAGTGGATATTCCGCTTTTATCGTTGTGAGATGTCTGTAAGCCTTTCTAAAACATGTTAAGTGTATTAATTGAAGGATTAATAACTATAAGCTGATGATAAAGATAGTCCGTAAAATCATGTATTAATCTATTTTGCTCGATTAACATATCTATACACTCATTCATATCTATCTCTTCCGGATATAACATTGTTAAATCAAAACTTTTGTGATCTGTAACGAAGAACTCGTATTTATCATTTTCTTTTTTACACTGAACTTCGGCTCCAATTTTGATGTTCCCGATGTATGTTTTTAAACTTTTAATTGTAATTCCGTCTTTGTGTTTAATTAAGTTGGCATATTTATTCACTTTTGGTCTCTCAGTCTTGTAAAAGACCTCTAATTTATTTGCAAGCTCACTGGCTGTTGGGGATTCAGAGGACTTTAATTGATTTATAACAACTTGATATCGACATTTACAAAGTTGACTCTCATATTCTTTTCGATTGTTGAAATCTTCCGCAATATGGAATCCAAAATATATAATTTGCAATATCTTATCATAGCAGGCACTATAAGCAAGAATCGCATTTTCTATGAAATATAATCGAAGACAGTCTTTGTCTTTTTCATTCATATTCTCGCTTGTTATAACCTTTCTTGCTTTTGTTAGAGCGTAATTAGCAAAGTCAAATTGATAGCTAAGGACATAAAAAAAATAGTGAGAAGCTATAATCATCTTATCTGACAAAAATACATGAGTATGATTCAGCTCTTTAATAATAGAGATTAAATTCTTTAAAGGCTCCACATTTTAATTTTAATTTAATCTAAAAATTACTGTAATATACACAAATTATTCAATGTTTCAAAAACAGAATAAGAAATTTGCAGTTCGATTTTGAAATTACATAACTTTAATAAATATTACTTACATTTGTCTCTGTAATGATAAACGGGCAGACACATGGCTGATAATAGGAGACTATGATATACAAGAATACGTTACTATATGACATTATGAAATAGTTATTATCTTGATGATTACTGCCTTGTTTAAGGTGGGCTCATAAGCCTCTCTCCGCCATGTCAGAGTAAAAAACCTACACCGTTGTTTTGATGTGCTTGTCTTCTTGCTTGTTTTTACATTTGATGTGTTTGCCTGTTCGTGTGTGAGAAATGTGGCTTTCAGATGGCATAATAAGAGGTTTACACCATGTCGATATCTTTTTTCCGATGCAATCATCTGGTCTTAGTGATGGGGGCAGAGGAATGGGCGACATCTGTTTATCATCGCATCGGTGTCGAGTAACAAAAAAAAACTGACAATAAAAAAACAAGCAACAGTGCTCCTATTGCTTGTTTTTTAGTATGTTGTCGAGTCTGTTATTTAATATCGCTCAAAGGAATTGCATATACGCACCATTCGGGGTTTTGATCCACAATGAACAGGGTATTGCGACGTATGATACATCTGCCGGGCTTGGTAAGCGTTATATTGCCTATTGTCGTGAAATCCTTTATGATATTACCGTTCTTGGGGTTGACCTCGCAGAACTTGTTACCCTCTTTAGAGTCGAACGTTACGAACAACCTGCCGTCTTTGCTCCATGCGGCGCTTAAGGGGTTAAGGTCGAAAGTGAGCGTATTGCCGACATTCAATTTGCAAGCCATCATATACTTAGGGTCTATAGCTGTCATTTTCTTTGTGTAATATGACACTGCATAGACATTTCCTGAGTAATCAGAACAAATTGAATTGAGAGAATGGCTTTCGAGGTCGACACTTGAGGCCACACCCTCGAGCGTATCTTCGGGGAAAGCTCTGACCACGTTGCGGAAAGCGTAAACGACATCTTTTGCAACAGCCAGGAATGCAGGGTCTGCCTTAAGGCCCATCTTCACCTTGTTGATACACTCGTAATTGTCGGCATTGAATACAAACATCGAACCCGAGCCGGCCGAGAGATAGACTTTGTTATGCGAGCGTACTATTGAACCGGGATATCCGCACACCATCTCCTCTTTGGTTGTGGGATCCACCCATTTGGTGATCTTCTTTACAAGAACGGGTTTGCCGCTCGAGATATTGAAGACATTCCAAGCGTAATTGTCTTTGTTTACGATGTTGGTGACATACATGGTGTCGCCGTACACGTAAACATCTTTGGGCGCAAAGAACTTCTGTTCTAACTTTGCATCGGCATAGTTGAGTTTGAAAGATACCGCGGGGGCATCGTCTTTACCCAGGTCGGTGTCGATATCTTTGGGAGACAAGCCGCCGTCGATCTCGTCGAGTTCGGGGTCTTCTATAATCACGCCGGCAGCGTAATATTTAGACTGACCCGAGTTGGGGTTGCGTCGTGTGTGCATGAATCGACGGGAGTATATGGGCAACTTTTTGTCGATGCACATCTCGCGATAGAGCTGCTGACACACTCTGCGCCAACTGGGGGCGCCTTTGTTGTCGTTAGAGATGACGGTGTTGTTGCTGTCGCCATAACCCATGCCGTGGCCGAACTCATGGAACCATGCCATGCACTCGCCTATGTCGTCACCGTAATGGGCCACGTATGCACTAGGTGTGATGCCGAGCCATGAGCCGCCGCCAAGGCCGCCGACACCGCCGACAACACCCCACGCGATGCCTCCGGAATGGTTGCGTGACTGTTGTATCAAAACAGTGTTGTCGGGTATCACTGGGCCGTTGTTGGGGGCTTTGCCGTTAGCATAGAATTTTCCGTTATAGTCGGCCATAACCTTTTCATATTCGGGTGACGAGAACATATAGGCCAGGTTGAGCGTCATGGCCACCGCCTCGCGGCAGATCCACGGTTTCATAGGGCGCCAGTATGCATGGCCGGGCACCGTGACGAAGGTTATGGTGTTCCAGTTTGTCTTGAGGTTGGAAAACTTTTTGTAATAGTCGTCGTCGCAGTCGATCTCCAGAGATATGTCTGAAGGGCTTATGTGCGGGTTGGGCATTATGGTGATGGTCTTGCCCTCGCTGGTGTGATAATCTTTCTCTGCATTGAGGAAAGGTATGGGGCAGGTAAACTCTGCGAACGGAGGAAGAACATCGAACTGCGCAAAAAGTATCTTCTTGTCGTAACCGGCTATGGTGGCCCACAGCTTGAGATTTTTGATTTTTCGCGGAGAGAAGAAACGTATCAACAGATTCTGATCGGGTGTTATTGACACCTGAAGAGGCTGCTGTGGATTGAACGAGCGTTTGTACATCACCTCGGGCGCTTCGTCATCGCTGAATATGTAAGAGGTGGTTTCGGGCGTATAATCCTCTGCGGTTTTCATGTGGATCAGGCCCACTCTCTCGTCTTCCAGTTCTGCTTGTTTGATCTTTTGTTTGGCACAACCAACCCAGAAAAGACAAGCGATAAGTGCAACGGTCTTAAAATTCAATAACCTTATCATGCTGAATTTAGTTAAAATAATCATGAATATTGATCGCTTCCGACCGATTATGACCGGCTGAAAAGGCCGGTTTGATGCGGATTTGTCCGATATAAAACGGCTCCGTACTTTGCTCTTGTCGTTCGCAACAGTCTGTTGATAAGGCTGTTTGAGACCGGTGCTTTCAGTGCGGAGGGTTGATCCGTAATCAGCAGGGTACGATTTTTCATCGTGCAAATATACCGCTTATTATGGAGTCGGCAAAGAAAACAGACGAATTTATTTGCATCTTTTGCGGGAAAATTTTTACAGGCATCGCTTGACGCGCCATTGCGGGCAGCGTAAAACAAAAAAGCCCGGGCAACATATATGTTGCCCGGGCCGATATGACTGTTTGTTTAGTAAAGGCTTATCTCGTCGACGAACACATAGCCCGGCTTGCCTGCGCTGACATGCCATTTGGGCATTCTGGCAACCGCGTCGACACGCACCTTGAAGTAACGGGCCTTGACAGGATCGAAGGTGAGCTCATGTTCGAAGATGCCGTTGGGGTCGTTTGCCTCGGCCTCGGGGTATTTTTCTATGGCCACCTCTTTATAGTTGACACCGTCGTTAGACGAGTATATGGCGAAAGCGTCGGCGTCGAATATCCAGTCGCCCTTTTCAACGAATGTCGATATGTGCGCCTTTGATATCTCGGTGGGGTTGCCCATGTCGATGACAGCCTCTAAAGGGTTGCCCACGAACCCTATCCAGCGGCCGGTGCGGTAACTTTTGTCGCCGCTAAGGCCGTCGACAAGAGTCTGGGCGCCGTTGAACTCGTATGTCTTGTTGATGGGTTGCAGCATGGTTATTTTCTTGGCGGTCGCCTTGTTGAAAGATACCTTCTCGGTAAATACGCGGCTTTGGCCGGAAGGACGAATAACGACTGCCTTGAAGGTGCACGGCGCGGCTATCGACACCTCGCCGGTGTATTCGGTCGATTTTGTCGTGGGGGTCTGACCGTCGAGCGTGTAATATATGGGGGCGCCGTCTATGGTGCTGACATTTACCTTGATGGTGCCTTTATCGCTGTCGGGTGTGAATGTGACGATAGGGTCGAACACGTGGGTGGCATAGTTGTAACCTGCCAGGTCGTATGCGTCGACAAGGTGTGGCACACGCGACAGGAAGTCTTTGTAATTCTTGTTTTCGGGGGTGGTCCATTGTATCTCAGACAGGGCGGCCATGCGGGGCAGCTCCATATATTCCACCTGAGAGTATGTGGGTATGTATTCGGTCCAGAGATTGGCCTGGATGCCCTTTATGCGGGCAGCCTCGGTGGGGGTGAGACCCTGATGTATCGGCTCGAAGCTGTAAACCTTTTCGATGGGTATGTAACCGCCTATCGCGAGGGGTTCGTTTTCAGTGTCGCGTGCCTGATAGTAATCGAAATAGAGGAATATGTTGGGGGTCATTATCACATCGTGGCCCAATGCCGCAGCCTGATAACCTCCGGAGGTGCCGCGCCATGACATGACGGTGGCGTTAGGTGCCAGGCCTCCCTCCAATATCTCGTCCCAGCCTATTATGCGGCGTCCTTTGGCGTTGAGGTGTTTTTCGACGTATGATATGACATAGCTTTGCAGCTTTTCGGCAGCAGTGTGGTTGCGGTCGCCGCGAATGCGCAATGACGCCATCTTGGCCTTGCACTTGGGGCAGTGCTCCCAGCGTATCTTGGGACACTCGTCGCCGCCAATGTGTATGTATTCCGAGGGGAATATCTCTGTTATCTCGTCGAGCACATCGGTGATGAAAGGCAGGGTCTTGGGGTTGCCGATGCAGAGCACGTCGTCTGAGATGCCCCACAGCTCGCGCACCTTGTAAGGACCGCCGGTGCAACCCAGCTCGGGATAGGTGGCCAGTGCGGCCTGCATGTGGCCGGGAAGGTCTATCTCGGGAATGACGGTGATGTGACGGTCGGCGGCATACTTGACAATGTCGCGCGCCTCTTGTTGGGTGTAAAAGCCGCCGTGAGGCTTGCCGTCATACTCGTCGGTGTTACGGCCGACAACGCTTTGGGCACGTTGCGACCCTGTTTTGGTAAGCTCGGGATATTTCTTTATCTCTATGCGCCAGCCCTGGTCGTCGGTGATGTGCCAGTGGAGGCGGTTGATGTTGTGAAGGGCCAGCATGTCGATGAATTTCTTTACCGAGTCGGCGGGGAAGAAGTGGCGTGACACGTCGAGCATGGCACCGCGGTAACCGAACCGGGGCGCGTCGTTTATCTCAACCGGTGAGAGTATGACGTCGCCTTTGACCGCCGGCAACGACTTGCGCAACGTCTGTATGCCGTAAAAGACGCCGGCATCGGAGGCACCCGTTATCACAACGCTGTCTGAGTTGACGGTGATGTTGTAAGCCTCTTTGTTGTCTGATATGTCGGCCTTTTTCAAGACTATGAAGCGGCCATTGGCCTTGCCCTCTTTTACCTTTACTTCAAGGTCGGTGGCCTTGTCTATGTACTCGGCAAGGAATGCCGCATTGCGCAACATGGCGCTGTCGTTGTTTTCGCACACTATCACAGTGCCTTCGTCGAGCTTGAAGCCCTCGCCCTCGCCCATGACGATATGGTTGGGAAGGGGTATTACTCGATAGTCGTTTTGTGTCGGAACGGAGCATGCCGACATTGCGGCGCATAAGACCGCAGAGAAAAGAAAGGTTAGCTTTTTCATGTTACTGTTTGGTGGTTTGATCCTGATTATACTTAATAACGGGAAGCCTATCGGGCCTGCAAGATAGTGCTTTTTGTTGAATGGTGCAAGTAAATGTTACGATATGTGGCTTGACGGAGAGCGACGGCATCGTTTCCGGGCCCCGCTCTTCGCTGACGTGTCGTGTAATGTCGGTTTTTGTTATCGTTGATATGTGCGCTTTTAGGTGCTTCGGCCCGGCAAAGTCAAACGTTTTTTGCTTTCGCTTATTCGTATCTGCGGCTGTTGTCGCCTTCGGATACTGTGCCTCGGGAACGCAAATTTTATTTGCTTGCCATATTGTATTTTTGGCCAGGGCGGACTATCTTTGTGACAGAATCTTTTAAATATGGGGAACAATGAGCTTTTTCGATGATTTAATGATGGCCGTAATATGGACGGAACTGGATGAACTGAGAAAAAAAGCCGCTCCCGTAAATCGTCCCGACAATGATGACGGACATACACTTGTGCTTTTCGCTTGTTTGGCGTGTGCTGTCGCATTCTTGTCGGTGGTTTTGATAATTGTTTGTGGCTGAGTTTATCTGATTTGGTTTTCTGTTCGCTCTGCCGGGCTTGTTGTCGCGAATGTGATTTCGGGCATTGGGTCACGGGTCGGGCACTCCCGTTTGTTTAGGGTCATAAGTGGGGGTGATGACATATTCGGTGCGTTTGATAACAAAAAAAGTCGTATCTTTACGCGACAAAAAAGGTGCCGATGGAAACAAACCCCGAGTTCGAGCTTGCTTACGATATGCTTACCAACACCCGAGCCAATATCTTCCTTACAGGTAAGGCGGGCACGGGCAAGACGACATTTTTGCGGAGCCTGTCGGGAAAACTGAGCAAGGCCATGGTGGTGGTGGCCCCCACGGGTGTGGCCGCCCTCAACGCCGGCGGCATGACCATACACTCCTTTTTCCAGATCTCCTTAGGCCCATACACCCCCATGTCGAAGCAGTCGGCAGGCGAAAGGGCGGGCACGGAACGTTTCTTCAAGCTGCGCAAAGAGAAAATCAGGATCATAAGAGGGTTGCAACTGCTTGTCATAGACGAGATAAGCATGGTGAGAAGCGACCTTTTGGATGCCATAAGCGATGTGTTGTGCCGCTATCGTCGCAGCTCGGAGCCTTTCGGCGGGGTGCAGCTCTTGATGATAGGCGACATGCAGCAGCTATCGCCCGTGGTAAAGGACGATGAACGCGAGATATTGTCACGCTTTTATAAGAGCCCCTTTTTCTTCGACAGCATAGCTTTGCAAAGGAGCTTTTATACTACCATAGAGCTTAAACGCATATATCGTCAGAGCGACCCCCGTTTCACCGACATTCTCAACTCCGTGCGCACAGGCATCGTCGACCGCGAGGTGTTGGCCCGGATAAACAAACGTTACATTCCCGGGTTCGCTCCCCGTCCCGAGGAGGGTTACATAACCCTTACCACCCACAACAGCACCATGCAGAGCATCAATGACCGCAAGCTGACAGAGTTGGAGGGCCGGGAGGTGGTGTATGAGGCAACGGTGACCGACGATTTCCCCGAGCTGATATATCCCACCGAATATAAACTCAGGCTAAAGGTCGGGGCGCAGGTTATGTTCGTGCGTAATGACTCGTCGGCCGAGCGTCGTTTCTATAACGGTAAGTTGGGTGTGGTGACGCGTCTTTGCGAAGATTGGATAGAGGTCAAAAGCGAGGGCGACGACGACTCTGTGGCCGTTGCCCGCGAGAGGTGGGACAACACCCGTTACAGCATAGACGAACAGACACAGGAGATAACATCGACGGTGGTGGGCTCGTTTACACAGTACCCGTTGCGCACCGCCTGGGCCATAACCATACACAAGAGCCAGGGTCTCACATTCGACCGCGCCGTGATAGATGTGGGAGGTGCTTTCGCTCACGGACAGGTATATGTGGCGCTCAGCCGTTGCCGTACGCTTGAGGGGCTGGTGCTCAGTTCGCCGATACGTCCGGCATCGTTCGTAAGTTCGGCAGAGGTGGCCGACTTCAATGCTTTCATGGAGCGCAACCATCCCGACAGCGACCTGATACACCGCCTCAAGAGGCAGTTTTATGCCGAGTCGTTGTGCGAGATGTTCGATTTCTCGGTGGCACGGCGCCATCTTGTCAACCTGCAACGCCTTTTCGACATATCGGTGGGACGCGTATATCCAGCTCAGAGAGACGAACTCGATGAGGCGGCGGTAACATACGAAGAGCGCCTTTTCGTTGTCGCCGGTAAGTTTTGCAAGCAGTTGTGCGGCATGATAGCCGTAAGCGACCACTATGACGCCGACCCTGCCATCGCCGGGCGTGTGTCTAAAGGTGCTGCATATCTGTTGCCGTTGGCCGAGGAGCTCATGGAGTTGGCGCGCAGGTTGTCGGCATTGAAGGTGGACAATAAAGACAATGCCCGGGTGTTGAAAGAAAATGCCTCGGGCTTGTTGTTTGCAATGCGTGCCAAGATAATGTACATGCGGCGGTTGGGCGATGACTTCGGCGTGGAGCAGTGGTTGCGCCTCAAATGGCAGATAGAGCAGGGATATGACAAGAAAGAGGACAAAGAGCAGGTCAGACCGCAGAAGCACGGTTCTGTCATTGACGCCGAATACCTTGAAAACGTCGCCCCGCTATTTGCCACACTGGTGGCGTGGCGCAAGTCTAAAGCGCAGGAGCGCGGCGTGTCGCTTTACGTAATACTCAGTCAGCGCGCCATGATAGATATATGCGAGCAGTTGCCCTGTACCGCTCCTGCTCTCGAGGCCATACACGGAGTGGGCAAGGTGTTCATGCAGCGGTACGGTGCCGAGGTGCTTGACATTGTTGCCGACTTTTGCCATCAGTCTGACATGGGTCGTAAGGTTACACACGATGACGACGGTTCTGAGGCGTCGCAGTTGAAGCAGGAGATATTGCGTATTGCCCGTAAGGCCGAAGCTGCCGAGGCTGGAAAGAGCGGCAAGGACGACACCTCCACCCCCAACGAAGTAAAGCCCAATGTGTCGACATATGAGCTGACATTGGCCATGTACAAGGCCGGCAGCGACGTGAAGGCCATTGCCGAAGCTCGCGGTTTCTCGGTCTCGACGGTGGCGGGGCACTTGACCCGTTTCATAGAGTCGGGAGAGATAGACGTGCATGACTTTGTGGACGCTCCCATGGTCGACGAGATAATATCGGTGCTCAACACTCAAGAGTTCACAGGCTTGCGTCAGATATACGACCATTTCATGGAGCGTTACTCTTACGAGGAGCTAAGGTATGTTATTGCTCACAACAAATACCTCAAAAGCAGATCACAATAGACGTGGCGGGCACTGCGGTGTTGCGGAGTGCCGTTTATTTTGTCGGCACTGCCGTTTTTGCGGGAACTGACGTTTATGGTTTGCGGAAACTGCCATTT
>CAMRVW010000089.1 GCA_947054185.1 uncultured Rikenellaceae bacterium
TTATGACATATCTGTACTTTACCTTAGTTGTTCCTCAATATCTCAAATCGGGGTCTGTGACCCCTCCCCCGGAAGGGCCGCCGGAGGCAGTTCCCGCAAACCAAAACGGCAGTGCCGCAAAATAAACATCAGTTCCCGCAGAATAGATGCCGTTTGGCAACCCTGCACTGTCAGAGCACTATTCCTTTTGGTTTGAAGAGCAGTACGCCTATGTTGAACATTACATAGTTGCGTCTCATTTGCGAGAGGGTGTAATAGGAGTAAGAGAGGCTTATGGGTCCTATCAGCGATTGATATACTATGGATGCGTCGACGATGTATTTCATGTTGGAGCGGAGGTTGCGCCAGTTTTCCAGATTGGGTTTGAAGCAATATGCCGAAGCCCTGAGATACACCTCGTTGCTGACCTTGAATATGGGCATTATTCCGGCGGCTATATAGCTGTTGTTGTGAAACTCGGGTGTGAAGAGAGTCTTGCTGTGGGCCGTGGGTGTGAATGCAGGTGCGGCCACGGCGGCTATATAGCTGTTGGAGTAACGGGGAGTCATTGAGTATATGCCGTCGATGCTGTAACCGATGTTGAAGTGGCGTCCCAATACAAAATATTCGTCACGTGAGAAGCGGGCACCTGCCCAAAAGCTGCGGTGGAACGACAGGTCAAATCCTTGGTCCATCGAGAAAGAGCCCGGCTGATACTTCTCTCTCTGGGAAGTGGCAAAGAGAGAGATGTTCTGATAGAGTCCCTGTGTGGGATATACGGGATAGTTGAGCGAGTTGCGCACCAGTGACATGTTGGCGGTGAAGTAATTGAAGCTCGATATGTCGTATGTCTGGTTGTCGGCAACCGCCTGTGCCGGAAAGTAACCGTAACGGTCGTGCCCCAGGGCGGCGCGCAGTTCCAATTTGGATAGCCGGCCCACGGGGGTACCTATAGATGCGCTCAGATACAGGTCATTGTAACGCAGATAGTGTTGCGACGGCTTTTTGTATGTGATGCTTTGGGTGTTGCCGCGGCCATAGTCGTAAAAGTTGTACGACAGTGCGCTCTCGACATAAAAGGGAGTGCGGCCGCCGTAAAAGTTGAAGCGTGACGACAGCTGTGCGGCAGAATAGAAGCTGCCTATGTAACCGTCGAGCGTTGCCGTGAGGCTTATGCGCTCGAGGTCGTGGTATTGGAAGCCGAGATAGGCCTGGTTGACCGATGTCGATGATATGTTGACTCCGAGCATGGCTTTGAAGTCGGGCTTGTTGTGCATGTGCAGGCGCAGGCGGTAACCGTCGAGGGAGTCGGAATATTGCGCCACGGGCAGTCCGCAGGTGAGAAAGCCTTCGGATAGTATCTTGAAGTAATCGGCCTTGAAGGTGTCCATGTCTATCTCCTCGTCTTGACCGTCGCCGTTGCGGTCTGAGAGCTGTCGTTTGATATACATCTTCTGTGCGGGGGTGAGACCGTCTATCTTAAGCGATTTTATCTTCTCTTCGGGCAGCCTCGAGCGGTAAAAGGCGCGCATGTCTTCAACCCTCTCTTTGGGTACGCGTCGTTTTATGCGCTCCATTATCACGGGCATGGAGGCTATGGCGTCGTCATAACCGCGGCTTATGATATACTCGGCCTTGCGGAAGTCCATGACCCCCACGTCCATGGCGCGCGATATGGTTATGCCTATCGAGTCGGGTATGGAGTAATCGGTCTTGTTGGTGGTGAGCATCTCTATTTGGCCCGAGAAGGTCGATATGTCTGGTTTGCCTGATACGCATACGCTGCCTATGAGTATGTCGGGCGAGAACTCGGTCAAGGTCTCACGCCATGGATAGTTGTTGACGATGCCGCCGTCATACATGAGCATGGAGTCGACGGCAACGGGCGGGAACACCAGCGGTATGGCCATGGATGAACGTATGGCGGTGCCCAGGTCGCCCGACGACCACAGATGGGGCGTTTTGCCGTATATGTTGGTCGACACGCAGCGGAAAGGGACGAACAGCTTGTTGAAATCGCCGCCCGAGTATGCTGTCGAAGAGGTGAAATAGGCGAGCATGGCCACGTCGAGTGATGTGGTGCTGATGAGCGACATGGAGGGCGACGACTCCTTGGATGCACCCTGACGCGAGAACGAGAAGGCTATGCGTCCTTTGGGCTTGCGCCTCACGGTGTCAGAGGGCACGGATGCATACCAGAGGCTGTCGTTATATATGAGGTGCTCGTCGAGCAGGTCGGAGCGGTCGACGTTGAAGTCTATGTTTATCTGTGAGGGGTTGGCCGGCTGTTTCTTGTAAAAATATAGATACCTGTCTTCTATCTTGCCCGATACCCACGAGAGCACCTCGGGTGAGTTGAATATCTCCTCCATCTGCTCGGGAGAGTATCCCGCCGCATAAAGCCCTCCTATGATGGCACCCATTGATGTGCCGGTTATATAATCGACGGGCACACCGTTCTCTTCCAGCGCTTTGAGCACGCCTATGTGGTAAAGACCCTTGGCGCCGCCGCCACTGAGCACCACTCCCACATTCTGTGACAGGGCGGGGATTGAGATGACAATAAAGGCCAATAGTGCCGTCAGTCTGATTATCTTTTTCATAACTTTTCGATAAACGTCGGTTCGACGGGCGGTTCCTGCGGGTGAAAAGAGCCGATCCGATGCCCCAAAAATAAGTAATATTAGCCTAATGTGGTGTTTGAGGTCTGAAAAATACCAACAAAACCCTGAAAACGGAGTATTGTTCAAGGTCGGTGTTGTCGTATATGTGGCTGGTGCTTTGAAAATTGGCAAAAAAAGACTATTTTTGCCACGCGCAGGGTGATGCCCTTTGCGCAGAGAATGAAAAAATATAAGATATGGCAGATAAATCTATGTTGTCCAAGTTAGAGGGCATAAAGGCTAAATATGAAACCATCGCCGAGCAGATAACCGACCCTGAGGTCATGTCTGACATGAAGCGTTATGTGCAGCTCAACAAGGAGTATAAGGAGTTGGGCCCCGTGGTTGAGGCAAGCGAGCGTTACCGTATCGCCCTTAGCAACCTCGAAGAGGCCAAAGAGCTGCTTGCCGTCGAGAAAGACGATGAGATGCGTGAGATGGCCAAGGGCGAGATAGAGACGCTCGAGCCGCAGATAGAGGCTCTTGAAGAGGAGATAAAGCTGATGCTCATACCGGCCGACCCGCAAGACTCCAAGAATGCCATATTAGAGATACGCGGCGGTGCCGGCGGCGATGAGGCTGCCATTTTTGCGGGCGACCTGTTGCGCATGTACACGCGTTATTTCGAGAAGAAAGGGTGGAGGTGCGAGACCACGAGCGTGAGTGAGGGCACCGCCGGCGGATATAAGGAGATCGTGCTCAAGGTGAGCGGCGAGAGCGTGTACGGCACCCTCAAATATGAGTCGGGCGTACATCGTGTTCAGCGTGTGCCTCAGACCGAGACACAGGGCCGTGTTCACACCTCGGCAGCGTCGGTGGCGGTATTGCCCGAGGCGGAGGAGTTCGACATAGACCTTAAGATGGAGGATATACGCAAAGACACATTCTGTGCGTCGGGTCCCGGAGGCCAGTCGGTCAACACCACCTATTCCGCCATACGTCTGACCCACATACCCACGGGCATCGTGGTGCAGTGCCAAGACCAGAAATCACAGCTCAAAAACTTTGACAAGGCCCTTGAGGAGTTGCGTACGCGCATTTACAACCTCGAGTATCAGAAATATCTCGACGAAATATCGTCCAAGCGCAAGACCATGGTGTCGACCGGCGACAGGTCGGCCAAGATACGCACTTACAACTATCCTCAGGGGCGTGTAACCGACCACCGCATCAACCTCACACTCTATAACCTTGCCGCCATAATGGACGGCGACATTCAGGAGATAATAGACAAGCTCCAGTTTGCCGAGAACGCCGAGCGCCTTAAAGCCGCGGCTGAAGAATAACGCCTCGGGAGCTTTCTTCGGAGGTGCCGGCTTCTGGAGGATATTTCCGGCGGGGCGGTGTTCCAGAGGGGAGGCGTGGCATTTACGGTGGTATTTTCAAATGGCGATTCCGAGGGAGTGGAGAGAGCCATGTGGCTGTTGGGGTGGTAAGGCGGCGTGGCTTTGCGTTGGCGGGTGGTGTGAACGTGACGGTTTCAGTGCCATGGTGTCCGCGCGAGGGGATCGGATGGCTGTACAGCATGGCGTTGGGGAGCAAGGGTGGCACAGGTTTCGTTAAAATCAAAAAATGACGGTTATGACATCGGAAGAGTTATTCGGGCAGATAGTTGCCAAGAGGAGTTTTTTGTGCGTGGGGTTAGATACCGACACACGCAAATTGCCCGGCCATTTGAGCAAGGACGGCGAGGGGGTGTTTGAGTTCAACCGCGCCATAATAGATGCCACAGCCGCCTATTCGGTTGCATACAAGCCCAACCTCGCCTTTTACGAGGCGGCAGGCATAGAGGGGTGGCGCGCATTCGAGCGCACGGTGGAGTATATACGCAACCAATATCCCGAGATATTCATAATTGCCGATGCCAAACGCGGCGACATAGGCAACACCTCAAAGATGTATGCCCGCACCTTTTTCGAGGAGGTCGACGTGGACGCGGTGACCCTGTCGCCCTATATGGGGTTTGACACCGTGTCGCCGTTTCTTGACTATGAGGGTCGCTGGGCGGTGTTGCTGGCCCTTACCTCCAATCCATCCGCATCCGATTTCGAGATGGAGGAGACACTCTCGGGCCGGAGGCTCTATCAGACTGTTTTGAGCAAGTCGAGCAGTTGGGGCAATGTCGACAACATGATGTATGTGGTGGGAGCCACCAAAGCCGACATGTTGGGCGATGTGCGCAAGATAGTGCCCGACCATTTCCTGCTGGTGCCCGGTGTCGGCGCGCAGGGTGGCAGCCTGGAGGACGTGGCCCGTTACGGTATGAACAAAAAGTGCGGATTGCTTGTCAATTCGTCGAGGGGCATAATTTACGCCGACTCGTCGGCAGGTTTTGCCGATGCGGCAAAAGAGGCTGCCCGTCGGATGCGCGATCAGATGGCGGCACTTTTGGACAAGTACCTTTAGCGGCCGGTTTTTTAAGCCCTTGGCGTTGTGAGGGGGCTGACAGGGAGGGAGTGACGTGCCGGAGATACGTGACAGGGGCGTTGAGGCCTCGGCGGCCAGGGGGGGCATGGGTGTCGGGCTTATAAGTTGAGGCGGCGTAAAGAGGAGCGCCAGAGCGATGGATGAGGCCCTTACGATGGTGTGCAGAGCGTCATGCCGCGGGAAAATTAGTTGCAATCATGGGAAAAATAATTACCTTTGGGGTTTCTTAGCACCCGAGAACAGGGTAATGTCAAGATAAAGTAATTGAGAAACAATAGCTTAACCCAATATGAGTGAAACCGGATATCAATACCCCGACTATCTGTTTGAGACAGGGTGGGAGGTGTGCAACAAGATAGGCGGCATATATACCGTCATATCAACCAAGGCATACACGTTAAAAGAGCGATTTTCCGACCGTTATATAACCATAGGGCCCGACCTGGGACGCGACAACAAAGCGCAGAGCCTTGAGTTTGAAGAGGATCCGGAGATGTTCAAGCAGTGGCGCCTTAACGCTTATGGCGACGGCATGCGTCTGCGCATAGGTCGCTGGAAGATCAATGGAAGCCCCATTGTCATATTGGTCGATTTCGCAAGTTACATATCGAAGAAAGACGAGTTGCTCGGTCGCCTGTGGGATGACTATAAGGTCGATTCCATAAGCGGCGGGTGGGACTATATAGAGCCCGTGCTCTTCGGTTATGCCGCAGCGCGCGTTATAGAGAGTTTCGTTTCGGCCAACTGTCGTCCCGAGCACAAGGTGGTGGCTCAGTTTCACGAATGGATGACATGCAGCGGCGTTCTCTATCTCAAGAAGGCCACCCCATCCATCGCCACCGTCTTTACCACCCATGCCACGGTGTTGGGCCGCAGTATCGCCGGCAACGGCCTCAATCTTTACAGTGACATAAGCTCGTTCAATCCCGACGAGATGTCGCACCGTTTCGGCGTTAGGGCCAAGCACTCGATAGAGGCGGCGGCGGCCAACAACTGCGACTGTTTCACAACCGTGAGCGCCATAACCTCAGAGGAGTGCAAGGCGTTGCTGGGCAAGGCGGCCGATGTCATCACACCCAACGGCTTCGAAGAGAACATGGTGTGGGACAAGGCCATGCTGGAGGTCAAGCGTCGCGAGGCCCGCGCCTTGTTCATACGCATTGCCGAGACGGCTTTCGGCAAGAAGTATGACAAGGAGCCGTTCATAATAGGTACAAGCGGACGTTACGAGTTTAAGAACAAGGGGTTGGATGAGTATATCGACTCTTTGGCTGCTCTCAACAACGACGGCTCGCTCGAGCGCGAGGTGCTGGCCTATATATTGGTGCCGGGGTGGAACTTAGGTCCGCGCAAAGATTTGCAGGCCTATCTGGCAGGCGGCCAGTTTCAGGCCGACGGCTATGTGATACGCAACGTCACCCACTATATGGGCGATTACGACAATGACGCCATAATAACCCACTTGCGCAACAGCGGTCTGCTCAACAGCACCGGCAAGGTCAACGTCATGTTCGTGCCGGCCTATCTCAACGGCGCCGACGGCATATTCGACAAGCATTACTATGAGATGTTGCCCGGCTTCGATATGACGGTGTTCCCCTCATATTACGAGCCGTGGGGTTACACCCCCTTGGAGAGCATCGCTTTCGGTGTGCCGAGCATCACCACCTCACTGGCCGGTTTCGGCCGTTGGGTGAGCGATTACTCGTCGAGCCACGAGGGCGTGTGCGTGATAGAGCGGAGCGATTTTGACGACGGCTCGGTGAGGGAAGACATAGCGCGCCAGCTGCGTCTCTATGCCAACAGCGCGCCCGAAGAGTTGGAGCGTCTGCGCGTGGAAGCTCAGAGCCTGTCGCAGAGTGCGTTGTGGAAAAATCTTATAGTAAACTATTATAAAGCATATCAAATGGCAATGAACGAATCTGACATGAACATCGACCGGTCTGTGATGGACGGCGGTGAGATACACGAGCAGGCCACATATTTGCGTCAGCAGAGCATACTCGGCTCGGCTCCCTCATGGAACCGTGTGCTGATAGAACGCGACCTCCCCGAGAGATTGCGCCCGTTGGACGAATTGTCGCACAACCTGTGGTGGTCGTGGACCCTCGAGGCGCGCGATCTTTTCGAGTCGATAGATCCCAAGCTGTGGCTCGAGCTTGAACGTAACCCCATAGCTCTTTTGGACAACCTGACATTGGCGCGTCTGCAAGAGTTGGAAAACGACGCCGACTTCCTCGGCCGCATGGATGCCGTGTATGGCGCCTTCCGCGATTATATGGCTCAGAAGCAGAATGCGACAGGCCCCCGCATAGCCTATTTCAGCATGGAGTATGGTATTCACAGCTCGCTTAAGATATACTCGGGCGGCTTGGGCATACTGGCAGGCGATTACCTTAAAGAGGCCAGCGACAAAAACATACCCATGGTGGCAGTGGGATTGCTTTACCGCTTCGGGTACTTCACTCAGAAGATATCATCGAGCGGCGAGCAAGAGGCCGGTTATGAGCCTCAGAACTTCTTCAAGCTGCCCATAACCCCGGTGCGCGGCGGTGGCGGCGAATGGATGACCGTAAGCCTCGATTATCCGGGCCGTGAGGTCAAGGCGCGTCTGTGGCGTTGCGATGTGGGTCGCACTGAGCTTTACCTGCTCGACACCGACGACAACCTTAACATGCACGAAGACCGCACCATAACATATCATCTCTATGGCGGCGACTGGGAAAACCGTCTCAAGCAAGAGATACTGTTGGGCATTGGCGGTATCAAGGCGTTGAATCAGATGAACATCTCAGCCGACGTATATCACTGCAACGAGGGTCACGCCGCCTTTATAGGGTTGCGTCGCGCCATAGACCTTATAGAGCGTAACGGTCTGTCGTTCAGCGAGGCGCTTGAGGTGGTGCGCAGTTCGTCGCTCTTTACCACCCACACGCCCGTGCCTGCCGGTCACGACTCTTTCCCCGAAGATATGATACGTCAGTATATGAACCGCATGCCCGAAGAGCTTAAGATCACATGGGAGCAGTTCATCAATCTGGGCAAGATCAATCCTCACGATCCCAACGAGCGCTTCTCCATGAGCTTCCTGGCATGTAACATGTCGCAGGAGGTCAACGGCGTGAGCTGGTTGCACGGCGAGGTGTCGAAAGATATATTGGGCGGCTTGTGGCCCGGTTATTTCAAGCCCGAGCTCCACATAGGATATGTGACCAATGGCGTTCACTTCCCCACATGGACGGCATCCAACATGCAGGAGATATACAAGCGTGTGATGGGTGACAGCCTCACATCGCACTATTACGACCAGTCTATATGGCGCGGTATTTACAACGTGCCCGACAAGGAGCTGTGGGAGGCCCGCATGGTGCTCAAAGAGAAGCTGGTGGCACACATCAAACGTCGCGTCAAAAACCGCGCCCTCTATCGTTTCGATTCGCCCACACAGATGGTCAAGATACTCGAGCAGTTCAATCCGCAGACCCTTACCATAGGTTTCGCACGTCGTTTCGCCACTTACAAACGCGCATATCTGCTCTTCACCAACCTCGATCGTCTGGCAAGCATTGTCAACAATCCCGCCCGTCCCGTGCAGTTCGTATTTGCCGGCAAAGCGCACCCCAACGACAAGCCGGGGCAGGACCTCATCAAGCGTATAGTGGAGGTGTCGGCAATGCCTCAGTTCGTCGGTAAGATAATATTCCTGCAGAATTACGACATGGAGGTGGCCCGCCGCATGGTTCAGGGTGTCGACGTGTGGATGAATACCCCCACCCGTCCCCTTGAGGCTTCGGGTACATCGGGCGAGAAAGCAGTGATGAACGGCGTGTTGCACTTCAGCGTACTCGACGGTTGGTGGGTTGAAGGTTACAAGAAAGATGCCGGCTGGATGTTGCCCATGGAGCGCACATTTGAAGACCAGCGCCGTCAGGACGAGCTCGATGCCGAGACCATTTACACCCTCATTGAAGAGGAGATCGCACCCGCATATTACAACAAGGATTCCGAGGGCGTGTCGTCGCAGTGGGTCGGTTACATCAAGAACTCGATATCTGATGTCGCCTCTAACTTTACCACCAAGCGCATGATCGAAGATTACCAGGACCGTTTCTATGGCAAGCTGTCGGAGCGTAATCACGAGATGGTGGCCGACAACTTCTCAAAAGCACGTCGCATTGCCGCATGGAAGCGTCGCATAAGCCGCGGGTGGGACTCTATGCACATTGTCGAATCCAAGACATACGATGTGGCTAAAGAGGCCATTGTAACAGGACACACCTATAAATCGGAGGTTGTCATAGAGCTCGGCGACCTGTCCGTCGGCGACATAGGCGTCGAGATGGTCGTGGCCCGTACCATTGTCGACAACAACCCCGTTGATCTTATAGAGGTATTGCCGCTCAATTACATCAAGAGCGAGGATGGCAAGGCTTATTACTCGGCCGAAGTGTCGCCTCAGAAGACAGGTTCATTCGACGTGGCAATAAGGGTATATGCTTACAACCCCGAGCTGCCCAACAGAATGGACTTCGCCCTGGTTAAGTGGTCTTAAACAGTCTGGTTTGACGGAACAGCTTTCTTATTTTGCTGGCACTGCCTCCGGCGGCCCTTCCGGGGGAGGGGTCACGGACCCCGATTTGATATTTT
>CAMRVW010000090.1 GCA_947054185.1 uncultured Rikenellaceae bacterium
GCTTATCTCCATGCCGGTGAGCGAGAGCACCATGGTCTGGAAGTTGAGCAAAGCCTCCAGACGACCCTGCGATATCTCTGCCTGATAGGGGGTGTAAGAGGTGTACCATGCGGGGTTCTCGAATATGTTGCGCACGATTACCGCAGGCGAGGCGGTGGGATAATAGCCCATGCCTATGAAGGTGCGCAACGGACGGTTCTTGGCGGCCAGGGCGCGTATGTGGGCTGCAAACTCATACTCGCTCATACCCTCCTCGGGCAGGTCGAGGGGCTTTTTCAAGCGTATGCCGTCGGGCACAACCTGGCTTATAAGCTCGTCCACCGAGCTGCAACCTATCACCTCAAGCATCTGTTTTGTCTGATCTGCTGACGGACCGACATGACGATTTACAAACTGATCTTTCATTGTCTTTATGGTTTGTGGAGAGGAGCTTTACGTTTCCCTCCCATATTATTATTTTGGTCACACACCTTTAAGCCAACCTTGCGGCCGGCTCACGTCCCCTTTCTCCCCTATGCACAGAAACCACATGCCCCCTCTCTTGCCCCGTTAAGCCACGCACCTTGCGTTTGGGAAAACAGACCCGCCTCCTTTGCCATCATCTCCCGAAACCCCGTCCACTTTATTGCTCGCCCCCTTGCTCCCTGCCTTTCCCTCCCCTCTCCGCCGGGCTTTCAAAAAGAGCGGTGCGCCCTCCGCCCCGAGGTAAAACTAAGGCAGAAACGCGCACCGTACTTGTCTGCGGGTGTAAAGTTACTTAATTTCTTTGTATTTTGCCACACCTGAGTTTAAAAAATCGATGTACTCTTTGACATTGAGATTGTAACCCCTCGCGGGAGCCAGCTGACGGCCCTCGTTGTCGAGCAATATGTAATAGGGCTGGCCGTTGACGCCGAAACGGGTGGTCTGGAAGTTGGCGTTTATCTTGCCGAGAGTCTTGAGCACCTTGCCGTTGGGAAGGGTCACCCACTCGCTTTGAGGCAGCTCTTTTTTGTCGTCGACATAGAGCGATATTATCACATATTCATCACCCAGTATGCGCAACACCTCTTTGTCAGACCATACGTTGGCCTCCATCTCGCGGCAGTTGACGCATCCGTGACCCGAGAAATCGAGCAACACGGGCTTGCCTGCCTTGCGTGCGTATGCCATGCCCTCCTCATAGTCGAAGAAGCCGTCAAGGCCGTGAGGCATGTGCAGAAAGTCGCTGTATTTCTTGCCTTTTGCCTCGCTGTTGCCGTTCGAGCTTATGGCGCGACCGCCCTCCATGAGGTTGAAGTCGTGGGTGTGCATGGGAGGCAGATATCCCGACAGGGCCTTGAGCGGAGCACCGAACATGCCGGGTATCAGATAGACCACGAAGGCAAATGTTATGATGGCCAGAAAGAGCCTCTTGACCTTGATGTAAGGCTCGTCGCTGTCGTGCGAGAAACGGAGCTTGCCAAGAAGATAGAAGCCGAGCATCGAGAATATCACTATCCAGAGGGCGATATAGACCTCACGGTCGAGCAAACCCCAATGGTATGTCTGGTCGGCCACCGAGAGGAATTTAAGACCGAGAGCCAGCTCTATGAAGCCTAACACCACCTTCACCGAGTTGAGCCATCCGCCCGACTTGGGCAGGTTTTTGAGCAACGAGGGGAAGAATGCGAATATGGTGAAGGGCAGGGCAAATGCCGCCGAGAATACGAGCATGGTGAGTATGGGCTGCCATATCTCGCCCTGGGTCGACTGCACCAATATAGAGCCAACGATGGGCCCGGTGCACGAGAACGACACCAGCACCAACGTCAGAGCCATGAAGAAGACACCCACAAGACCGCCCTTGTCGGCCTTGGCGTCGCTCTTGTTTACCAGCGAGCTGGGCAACACTATCTCGAAAGCCCCGAGGAACGAAGCGGCGAATATCATGAACACAAGGAAGAATATGATATTGGGTATCCAGTGCGTGGCAAGCCAGTTGAAGATATCGGCCGTGACGGCGTCGCCACCCGCCAGATAGGTCACAAGTATTATTATGGCTATGGGCAGGGTGTAAAGGGCAATGATGGAGAGACCGTAAAACGAGGCCATGAAGCGTCCCTTGCTCTTGCTGCCCGAGCTTTTCATGAAGAAAGATACCGTCATGGGCACCATTGGGAAGACGCACGGGGTGAGAAGAGCCGCAAAGCCCCACAGTATGGCCGCTATGACGGTGCTCAAAATAGAGCTCTCGGCCTCAAGGCGTCTTACCTGTTCTTTGGTGGCTGCGGTGGTGACGGCCGCCTGGCCGCCCTCGACGCCCGAGAGCTTGAAGAAGAAATCTTCGTCGGTGGGGGGCAGGCATGTGTCGTCATTGCACGTCTGCCACTCTATGTTGACTCTCACGCGCACATCGTCCGCCGATGTCACCTTTACACGCTGGGTGAATGTGACGCTCTTTTCAAAATAGCCCACCTCCATGCCGAAGCCGCTGTCGAAACCGCGCACGGGCTTTACCGACGCGGTCACCCCGTCTATTAGGGTCACACCCGGTGTGGGGCTCACCGTTACGGTGGTGGCGTTGGGACCGTCGACATAAGGGCCCATGTCATACATATGGAAATGATCTTCTATGGTGGCGGTCATCTTAAGGTCATAGACACCGTCGCCCAGGTCTGCGGTCGACTGCTTCCATTCAACGGGCTCCATTATCTGGGCGCTCGCCGCGGATGCCATCAAAAAGGCTGAAAAAGTCAGCAACAACGTTTTTAATCTCATACTTTTGTTATTTGCTTGTTTTAATTGTCACACTGTCTGCAACCGCAAGCCTCCCGCCGGCAAGAGGCCCGGGCCGTTACTTGCGGGGAGTGTCATTTCAGCTCCCAGTCGGCACCGTCCTTACGGTCTTTGACCATCACGCCCAGGCGAGACAGCTCGTCGCGTATCTTGTCTGAGACGGCCCAGTTTTTCTGCTCCTTGGCCTGCCGGCGCACCTGCAATATCATCTCTATAAGGCCCGAGGTGAGCTCGCCGTCGCCACTCTTTTCGGCACTCAGGCCCAAAAGGTCGTGTATCACAAAGGCGAACTGTTCCGACAGAGAACGCAAATCGTCTTCGGTGACGGTGTCGATACCGTCGTGCAACCGGTTGATGACCTTGACCCACTCAAACAGAGAGGCTATGGCCACGGGGCTGTTGAGGTCGTCGCACAAGGCCTCCATGCACTCGCTCTTTATGGTCGACACATCGACGGTCGATTTGTCGGACGGCTTTATCCTGCCTATCATGTCAAAGGCCGTCATAAGGCGTTCAAACCCCTTTTCGGCAGCCGACAGCGCCTCGTTGGAGAAGTCGAGCGTGCTGCGATAGTGGGCCTGGAGTATGAAAAAGCGTATCGTCATGGGCGAGTATGCCTTTTCAAGCAGGGTATTGGCACCGGTGAAGAGCTCCTCGAGGGTTATGAAGTTGCCCAACGACTTGCCCATCTTGCGTCCGTCTATGGTTATCATGTTGTTGTGCATCCAGTAACGGACCGCCTCGTGCCCCATGGATGCGGTGCTCTGGGCTATCTCGCACTCGTGGTGGGGGAACATCAGGTCCATGCCGCCGCCGTGTATGTCAAACCTCTCGCCCAGATATTTGCGGCTCATGGCCGAGCACTCGAGATGCCAGCCGGGGAAACCGTCGCTCCAGGGCGATGGCCAACGCATTATGTGCTCGGGCGAAGCCTTCTTCCAGAGGGCGAAATCGTAACTTTTGCGCTTGTCGCCGCTGCCCTCCAGCTGACGGGTGACAGAGAGCATATCTTCGACGGTGCGACCCGAGAGTTTGCCGTAACGGTGGTCGGCGTTGTATTTGTCGACGTCGAAATAGACCGAGCCGTTGCTCTGATAGGCATAACCGGCCTTCAGTATCTCCTTTACAAACTCTATCTGCTCTATGATGTGGCCCGAGGCCTGTGGCTCTATCGAGGGGGGCAACACGCCCAGCATGTGCATGGCCTCGCGGTAACGGTTGGTGTAATGTTGCGCCACCTCCATAGGCTCAAGACGCTCAAGACGCGCCTTTTTCAAGAGCTTGTCTTCGCCGTCGTCAGAGTCGTGCTCAAGGTGACCCACATCGGTGATGTTGCGCACATAACGCACCTTATACCCCAACGCCGTAAGAAGACGAAACAGCAGGTCGTAAGTGACGGCCGGGCGGGCATGGCCCAGGTGCGGATCGCCATATACGGTGGGACCGCATACATAAAGACCCACATGAGGAGGGTTAAGCGGCGTGAACTCCTCCTTGGTGCGGCTCAATGTGTTGAATATTTTAAAATTCATGCGATTCGATTGTGTTTTGTCTGCAAATATATGTATTTTTTTTAAGCTCTGTTACCTGAAGCGATTCCTTATGTGCTTTTTTATCGGCACAGCCGGCCATGTCGCCACGAACAATCCGTCGGGCAGATGGGGATGAAAGCTCTCGGGAAAGGGGATAACCGGTATTTTATGGTTCATGACGAAAAAAGAGTATGAATTATATGCGGTATTCGGTATTTAGTTTTACCTTTGCAGTTAAATGAGATGACCCATGGCTGTTTTTATTGTTCTAACACTCGCCATTTCCGCGCTTATCGGGTGGACGACCATACCGAACATTGTCATTATATCCAAACGCAAACGTCTGTTCGATTCGACAAATGCAAGGAAGGTGCACACGGGCGAGGTGCCTCGCTTGGGCGGCTTGTCGTTCATGCCGGCCGTCATTATCTCATTTTGTTTCTCGTTGGGCATGAGCTGCATCATGTCGGAAAGCGATCTGTCTGTGATATGGAAGAGCGATTCTTTCATAGAGATACTCTTCTTTGTGGTGGGATTGGTGGTGATATTCCTCTTCGGGCTTGCCGACGATTTGGTCGGAATAAGTTACAAGAGCAAATTCCTCGTTCAGACATTAGCCGCCATGATGCCTGTATTTGCAGGGTTGGGCATCAAGTCGTTCGACGGGCTCTTCG
The DNA here is from genome assembly GCA_947054185.1 of uncultured Rikenellaceae bacterium. Taxonomy (GTDB): domain Bacteria; phylum Bacteroidota; class Bacteroidia; order Bacteroidales; family Rikenellaceae; genus CASDZP01. Next base: position 4,964 of record CAMRVW010000090.1, read on the forward strand.
GCATATATCAGATAAGCCCGCTTGCGGGAATACCGCTTACGGTGTTCGTGGTGGTGGGGGCCGTGAACGCTTATAACCTCATAGACGGTATAGACGGTCTGTGCTCGGGGCTCGGGGCTATCGCCTTGAGTGTGCTGTCGTGGTGGTTTTACAGCCACCAGCTCTATGTGTATGCCATGCTCGGGGTAAGCTTGTTGGGGTGCGTGATAATATTTTTCCGTTATAACACAAAAAAACTGAGACTGAAGGTGTTCATGGGCGACAGCGGTTCACTCATGCTCGGTTATGTCATCTCGTTTCTCGGTCTCAAATTCTTAGACCTGAACGTGTCGCCATCCCCTTATGACTTTCGTAATGCCGAGATTCTGATGCTTTCGGTCATATTCGTGCCCGTGTTCGACACCGTGCGCGTATTTACCGAGAGAATTATGCGCAAAAGATCGCCTTTCATGGCCGACAACACCCACATACACCACATATTGTTGAGTCTCGGGCGATTTTCGCACATTCAGGTGACAATGATAATAATGGCATTCGCCATTGCCTTGATACTCTTGAACTTCACTTTGAGGGGCATGGAGTCGAACCTGTTATTGTCTCTCGACGTCGTATTGGGCATGGTGTTCCTCAATTTATTGCCCAAGTTTTTGGCCGGGAAGGCTAAAAAACAAAAAAGGCGTTAGTTCGGGCGGCGTTTTTGAGAGCGGTTTCATACGGACTCTGTCGTGGAGCTATTTTAGGGAAAGCGGTTTTCGGGGATGGTTTTGATTATGAATTAAACACTGTATTATGGAATTTTCTGCTGAGATGATAGCCTCGTTTCTCGGGGGCGAGATAGTGGGCGACAAAAATGCCGCCGTGCGCTCCGTTGCCAAGATAGAAGAGGCCAAAGAGGGCGATCTGGCGTTTCTGGCCAACCCCAAATATGAGCATTACATATATGGCACCGGCGCCACCATTGTGATAGTTTCAAAAGATTTCGCCCCCACCTCCGACGTGGCCGCCACCCTGATAAAGGTGGCCGACCCTTACGGCTCGTTCGCGCGGCTGCTCGACCTTTATGCGGCATCAAAGCCTCAGAAAAGCGGGGTGTCGTCACTGGCCGCCATATCGGACAAGGCCACGGTGGCCGACGATGTTTACGTGGGTGAGTTTGCGGTGATAGACCGGGGCGCCGTGGTCGGCAAAGGGTGCAAGATATACCCTCAGGCATACATTGGCGAGGGTGTGCGTCTGGGCGACAATGTCATTATAAACAGCGGCGTCAAGATATATGAAGGTTGCGTCGTGGGCGACAACTCAATCATACACAGCGGCGCGGTGATAGGGGCCGACGGCTTCGGCTTCGCTCCCGTCGACGGCGTCTATAAGAAGATACCCCAGATAGGCAACGTGGTGATAGAAAGCGACGTGGAGATCGGAGCCAACACCTGCATAGACCGCGCCACGATGGGTTCGACGGTCATAAAACGCGGTGTCAAGCTCGACAACCTCATACAGATAGGACACAACGTGGTGATAGGAGCCGACACGGTTGCAGCCGCTCAGGTGGGCATCGCAGGGTCGACCAAGATAGGGGCCGGATGTATGTTCGGCGGCCAGGTGGGCGTGGCGGGCCACATAACCGTTGCCGACAAAACGCAGGTGGGCTCTCAGTCGGGCATTGGCTCTGCGGTCAAAAACCAGGGCGAGGTCATCATGGGTTCGCCGGCATTTGCCGCCCGCGATTACCAACGCTCGGCCATGGTCTTCAAAGAGCTGCCGCAGATGAGACGCGAGATAGCCGCCCTGCGCAAAGAGATAGAACAGCTGCGCAAGTAAGCGGCTGACTCAGCGAGCAGGATGAAAACACATCGAGATGGCAGACCGTATAATAATGGGCATAGACCCCGGTACCAACAAGATGGGCTATGGGGTGATACGTGTATGCGGGCGTAAGGTCGCATTCGTCACAATGGGTTATATAGACCTGTCCAAATTCAAAACGCCATACCTCAAATTAGGACACATCTATGAGCGTGTCTCGTCGCTCGTTACGCAATACAAACCCGATGCCGTCGCTCTCGAAGCCCCCTTTTTCGGAGACAACGTTCAAAGCATGCTTAAGCTGGGACGCGCACAGGGGGTGGCCATTGCCGCCGCATCGGTTCATTGCTCCGAGATATTCGAATATGCCCCCCGCAAGGTCAAGATAGCCGTGACGGGCAGTGGCGGCGCCACCAAAGAGCAGGTGGCCGATATGCTCAAACACATATTGTCGCTCAAAGAGCTGCCCGCCAACCTCGACTCCACCGACGGGCTGGCCGTGGCCTTATGCCACCATCTGCAAGAGACATCGCCCATACCCTCTTCGTCACGTTCGGGCGGATGGGACGACTTCATAGCACGCAACCCCGACAGGGTCAAATGAATAAGGTGCCGATATATATATCGGCACCTTGTCTATATATCCGCCTGTGTTTTTGGCATATTGTTTGCCCCGACAGATATAGGGAATGTTTGTCGTGGCAGATGTAATATCCGGGCGATTTTCTGCAACGCGATTTTCTGCAACGCAATTTTATGCGGGAGTACTTTCTGCAAAGGCGTTTTTGGACAAGGCTTTATGCGGGTGCATCTTATGCCTGTCCGCTTTTGCAAAAGCGCTTTATGCGGTCACCGGGCGGCTTCTATTCTATTTTGAATATCTCGCCCAGCCTCGGTATGGCCACTGGTATATCACGTCTTCGAGCCTCTTTTTCAAACACATGGGGAGGGTCGTAAAAAGGCTCGTCCGACAGGTCGAAAGTGCCGTAATGCATCGGAACGGTGAGGCGGGCCTCCACATCGGCGGCGGCATCGAGGGCCTCATGCGGCGATATGTGGTTGCGTTGCATGAACCAGCGTGGCTTGTATGCCCCTATGGCTATTATGGCTATGTCGGGTTGTCCGCAAAGCGACCGCACCTCACTGAAGTGACGCCCGTAACCGGTGTCGCCGCTGTAATAGACATTACGGCTGCCGCTTATCCAAAACGAACCCCAGAGACGCGATCCTCCGTCGTTGGCACTCCGCTTGCTCCAGTGCTTGGCCGGCAGGAAGGTGATGGACACGGGACCGTCGTCATAACGCTGGTACCACCCCGCCTCGACAATCTTCACCGGGTTATCGCTCCATTGGGCTATCAGCGACCCCACTCCTATGCCACACACCACGGTGATGTCGGGGTTATTGTCGAGCAACAGCCTGACCGACTTCTTGTCGAGGTGGTCGTAATGGTCGTGGCTTATCAGAAGATAGTCTATGTGTTTGAATATATGAGGATCGACGGGCAGTTTGCTCTCCCGCTTGACGAAAGGTATGCTCCAGAACACAGGGTCGAACAGGAATCGTTTGCCGTCCATGCACATGTAAAAAGAGCTGTGTCCGAGCCATACCAATGCCCCATTGTCGGCATCGGCAAGGTCGGCAAGGTAATGCACCGGCGGATTCCACCTCTCCTTTCGTTTCTCATCGCGTTGCGGGTTGGGTGAGAAACGCCATTTAAGCACACCGGCCACACCATGGGCAAAGTTACGCTCGTTATTGAGAAACTTGCCGCGAAAGGCGCGGTTACCGCTCCAACGGCTCTTTATGGTGACAAGGTCTTTATTGTTATGGTAACTGATGTTTTTTCTTATCCCCTTCATAGTAAGAACGTTTTCTTTAATCGCACTTTGCCTCTCCGACACATCGCTGCCATCTGTCGAAGCCGACGTTTTTAGTTTTCCATGACAAAGTGCATCGGGTCGCTTCATGCAATCGGCCGCACAATGTCGGCTTCATCTATCCAACGTTTTTTATTGCGGCTTATTACTCGGTATGACCCCTGAATGAGAAATTCTTTTGCAGCAGGTAACTGATCAGCACGGTAAGGATGGTCAATATGGCGTTCGATATCGAGGGAAACCATTCCAGTACCTCCACCAACAGTTTGAGCCCGAAGTATTTGACTCCTATATTGAGCATCACCACCAGGAAATATCGCCCTCCCTGTGTGACGTTCTTCAATGTTGAGTTTCTGAACGACACATTCTTGGCCAACCACAACCCCGTGAAAAAAGTTATCGGGAAAACAGTAAGAAAAGCAGCTATCTCGCCCGAGATGGTGACGGCACCGATATGCAGACACCTCCCTTTGTATAAAAACTGATAGACCAAAAAGTACAGCACCATGTCAAGAAGCATGTTGCACCCGCCGCACACACCGTAACGAAACATCTGCCTCGACATGAATCGCCCCAGAAAAGGAAGGTAAAACCTGTCGATGACTCTTATTATCATTTCACTTAATGCCATATCGCAAATTTAGTAATTTTTCGGAAAAATACATGAGCTGCGGTTTAGGTTTGCTGCATCTGACGGTAATTTGCGGGGACTGCCGTTTGTTTTGCCGCAATGCCCTTATTGTGCGGGAACTGCCTCCGGCGGCCCTTCCGGGGGAGGGGTCTTAGACCCCGTTTTGAGAGG
>CAMRVW010000091.1 GCA_947054185.1 uncultured Rikenellaceae bacterium
AGAAAGGTCTCGACATCAATCTTCAGGGAGTCGCAGAGAAAGTATTGATCGCGGCGCCTCTTTCAGAGGAGTATGCGCTCACACCCGACGACTATATGGGAGTGGTTCCCAAGCTCCTTGTAAAGGTTGACGACGAGGTTAAGGCGGGCACCCCGCTTTTCTTCGACAAGAAACATCCGGAAATTCTCTTCACCTCACCCGTCAGCGGTGTCGTTACGGCAGTCAATCGCGGAGAGAAACGCAAAATCATCAACATCGTGATACGCCCGTCGGCCGAACGCGAATATGAAGATTTCACAGCCCGCAAGCTCGACGAACTCACCGGTGAGAGTCTTAAAGAGCTGATGCTCAAATCGGGTCTTTGGCCGTTCGTTATCCGACGCCCCTATGGCATCATAGCCGACCCGTCCGAGACCCCCCGCGATATCTTCGTGTCGGGTTTCGATTCGTCGCCTCTTGCGCCCGATTTCGACTTCATATTGCAAAACACGGGCGACGATTTCGCTCTCGGCATCGAGGCTGTCAAGAAGCTCACACCGGGCAAGGTTCATCTTGGGCTCAGTGACGAGTCGCACTCCAAAATCTTCGGCAAGCTCGAAGGCGTCGTCGAGATAGACACCTTCTCGGGTCCCCACCCGGCAGGCAATGTGGGTGTGCAGATACACCACGTGGCCCCTGTCAATAAAGGCGATGTGGTGTGGACGATGGACGTGCACTCGCTCATCTTCCTGGGTCGCCTCTTGAGAACCGGCCGCCTCGACATGTCCAAGGTTATCGCCCTTGCCGGCTCTTGCGTCAAAAAGCCGCGCTATTACCGCATCATCTCAGGTGCCCGTGTCGATACGCTTTTGAAAGACACCATCGAGACCGAAGAGGGTGTAACCCCTCGCGTGATAAGCGGTAACGTTCTCACCGGCAAGAAGATATCGCCCGACGGCTTTATCTCATACAACGCCAATATGATAAGCGTCATACCCGAGGGCGACCGCTATGAGATGTTGGGCTGGATCGCCCCGCGCTTTGGTAAGTTCTCCATGTCGCACAGCTATTTCAGCTGGCTGATGCCCGGCAAGAGCTATAACCTCGATACCAACCTCAACGGCGGGCAGCGTGCTTTCGTCGTTACGGGTCAATACGAAAAGGTGCTTCCCATGGACATCTATCCGGTCTATCTGCTCAAAGCGATACTTGCCGGCGACATCGACAAGATGGAAAACCTCGGCATATACGAGGTCGTCGAGGAAGACCTTGCGCTCTGCGAGTTCGTCTGCACCTCCAAGACCGATGTGCAGGCCATACTGCGTGGCGGCATCGACCAAATGATAAAAGAGCTTAACTAATTCATTAATTTTTTGATAATGTTACGAAAATATCTTGATAAGATTAAGCCGCAGTTTGAGAAAGGTGGGCGTTTTTCAAAGCTCCATTCGACCTTCGATGCGTTTGAAACCTTCCTTTACGTACCCAACACTGTGACTAAATCGGGCAGCCATATACGTGACGCGATCGAGCTTAAACGCACCATGTCGGTGGTCGTCATCGCGTTGCTTCCGGCCCTGCTGTTCGGCATGTACAATGTCGGGCTCCAGCATTTCCGCGCCATCGGCCTCGGCGACAAAGCCGTCATGGAGTGCTTCGAGTTCGGTTTTCTTAAGGTTCTCCCCATCATCGTCGTCTCTTACGTCGTCGGTCTGGGCATCGAGTTCCTCTTCGCGCAGATACGCGGCCATGAGGTCAACGAGGGCTTTTTGGTCTCGGGTATGCTCATACCCCTTGTAATGCCTGTCGACGCTCCTCTGTGGATGGTCGGCGTCTCAACCGCCTTTGCCGTCATCATAGGCAAAGAGGTGTTCGGCGGTACCGGCATGAACGTGTTCAACCCCGCACTTATAGCCCGTGCCTTCATGTTCTTCGCTTACACGCCTTACATCTCCGGCGATAAGGTTTGGATCGCCGGCATGAGCGAAGGTTACACCATCGACGGTTACTCAGGCGCCACACCCCTTACCGAAATCGCCGGCTCCATGGCCGAGAAGTCGTCGTCACTCGGTGTCACGAGCACCGTGCACGACTGGCTCATAGGCACCATCCCCGGCTCTATCGGCGAAACATCATTCATCGCCATCATGATAGGCGCCGCCATACTTCTGTTCACCGGCATCGCCTCATGGCGCATCATGCTGTCCGTCTTTGCCGGCGGTTACCTTATGGGTCTGCTTTTCAATGCCATAGGCCTTAATCCCTATATGGAGATGCCCGCCTATTACCACTTCCTTCTCGGCGGTTTCGCTTTCGGTGCCGTCTTTATGGCCACCGACCCCGTCACAGGCTCGCAGACCAACACCGGTAAGTTCATATACGGTCTTATGATCGGTGCCTTTGCCGTTCTCATACGCGTTGTCAACCCGGGTTACCCCGAGGGCATGATGCTTTCCATCCTCTTCATGAACGCCATGGCGCCTCTTATCGACCACTATGTCGTTGCGGCCAACATACGCCGCAGAAACCGTCGTATAAACGCAACCAAATAATGAGGAAATCATGAAACAGACCAATACCTATATTATAGTATATTCAATCGTCCTTGTGGTGGTCGTTGCCGTGGTGCTCTCCTTGGTGACGCTTTGGCTCACTCCTCGTCAGCAAAGCAACGTTCAGGCCGAGAAGATGAGCGACATACTCGGATCTGTCGGTCTTTACGATGCACAGAAAGCCTCTGAGGCAGACGATAAGAACGAATACATAAAAGAGCTTTACGCCAAATACATCATCGAAAGTTTCCTTGTCGACAGCAAGGGCAATAAAATCGCCGGCTCTGAAAAGGAGGCTTTCATGGCTCTTGGTAACCTCAAGGCCGAGTTTGCCAAACCCGAGAGCGAACGTCGTCTTCCCGTTTTCGTCAGCAAAAACGGGGCAGGGCAGGTCAATTACATCTTCCCGGTCTATGGCGCCGGTCTCTGGGGTCCTATCTGGGGCTATATCTCACTGGCCACCAACCTCGACACTGTCGATGGCGCTGTCTTCGACCATAAAGGCGAGACTCCGGGTCTGGGTGCCGAGATCGCCAACCCTCCGTTCCAGAAACAATTCATAGGCAAGAGCCTCTTCGACGGCGCCTCTTTCGTCGGCATCTCGGTAACCAAAGGTGTCGGCTCGTCTTCAGGCAACCCTCATGCCGTCGACGCCGTTTCGGGTGGCACCATCACCTCGCGAGGCGTTCAGTCCATGATAAAGGATTGCCTTGGCGATTATGAACCGTTCCTTGTAAAATACGGTGTTAAGCACTAAAAATCAAAACCATGAGTAATAAAGATAAAGAGCCGTTGTTCTCGGCCAAGAATATGAAGTTGCTCACCGGTCCGCTCGGGTCGGGCAACCCTGTCACGGTTCAGATACTGGGTATCTGCTCCGCCCTGGCTGTCACCGCCAAGCTCCAGCCCGCCTTGGTCATGGCGCTTTCGGTTACTGTCGTAACAGCTTTCTCCAACCTCATTCTCTCGCTCATGCGAAACACGATACCCTCGCGCATCCGCATCATCGTGCAGCTGGTTGTCGTTGCTGCGTTGGTTATACTTGTCGACCAGGTGCTCAAAGCGTTCGTCTATGATGTCAGCAAGCAGCTGTCTGTCTTCGTGGGCCTTATCATCACCAACTGCATCGTCATGGGTCGCATAGAGGCGTTCGCTCTCGGCAACAAACCCTGGCCCGCATTCCTCGACGGTGTCGGCAACGGCCTTGGTTACGGCATGATACTGGTCATCCTCGGTTTCTTCCGCGAGCTTCTCGGGGCAGGCACCCTGTGGGGTTACCGCGTCATACCCGAAAGTTTTTACGCCCACGGTTATTCCAACAACGGCCTTATGCTGTTGCCTCCCATGGCGCTTATCTGCGTGGGTGTGATAATATGGATACACCGCTCGCGCAATAAAAACCTCTGCGAATAATAGAAGAGAAAGATTATGGAAAACATACTCAGTATTTTTGTCAAGTCGATCTTTATCGACAACATGGTGTTCGCCTTCTTCTTCGGCATGTGTTCCTACATCGCCGTGTCGAAGAGCGTCAAGACCGCCATGGGTCTCGGTTTGGCCGTCACGTTCGTGATGGTTGTCACCGTGCCTGTAAACTATATCCTCAACAAATACGTGCTCTCGACAGGCGCCCTCTCGTGGCTCGGCGAGCGTTACGCAACCATCGACCTGAGCTTTCTGAGCCTCATCGTCTTCATCGCCGTGGTGGCCTCTATCGTTCAGATCGTCGAGATGGTTGTCGAGAAGTTCGCCCCGGCCCTTTACAGCCAGTTGGGCATCTTCCTGCCTCTTATAGCCGTCAACTGCGCCATCCTGGGCGGTTCGCTCTTCATGCAAGAGCGCGACTATCTCAATGTGGGCGAGGCTTCTGCTTTTGCGTTGGGATCGGGTATCGGCTGGTGGCTGGCCATCGTGGCCATGGCAGCCATCCGCGAAAAGATCACCTATTCGCATGTGCCGGCACCTCTTCGCGGCGTGGGCATAACCTTCATACTGACAGGTCTTATGGGCTTGGCCTTCATGTCTTTCATGGGCATCCAGCTCTAAAGTTAAACCGATAATAATCAAAAAGAGATGGACTATAGTTCTATAATAATTTCGGTCATAGCCTTTCTTATCGTCATCTTGGTGCTTGTTGCGCTTCTTCTTTTCGCCAAAAAGAAGCTGATGCCCACCGGCAGCGTCACCATCTCCATCAACGACGGTCAGAAAGAGCTTACGTGCCAGCCCGGTAACTCGCTTCTCTCAACCCTTGCCGACAACCAGATCTTCCTGCCGTCAGCCTGCGGTGGCGGTGGCTCTTGCGGCATGTGCCGTTGTCAGGTTCTGGAGGGCGGCGGCGACATACTTCCCACCGAGGTCGGCTTCTTCACCCGCAAGCAACAGAAAGACAAATGGCGCCTCGGTTGCCAGGTCAAGGTCAAGGAAGACCTCAAGATCAGAGTGCCCGAGTCGGTGCTCGGCGTCAGAAAATGGGAGTGCGAGGTTGTCTCTAACCGCAACATATCGACGTTCCTCAAAGAGTTCGTCGTCAAGCTCCCCGAGGGCGAAAACCTCAAGTTCCAGAGCGGCGGTTATATCCAGATCGACATACCCAAGTACGACCAAATCAAGTTCTCCGACATGGATATCGACGAGCGTTACCGTGCCGACTGGGACAACATGAAGATGTGGGATCTTACCACCACCAACCCCGAGGCCACCTTCCGCGCCTATTCCATGGCCAACCACCCGGCCGAGGGCAACATCATCATGCTCAACATACGCATCGCCACCCCTCCGTTCGACAGGGCTGCCGGCGCGTTCATGAATGTCAACCCGGGCATCTGCTCGTCATATATCTTCTCGCGCAAGCCCGGCGACAAGGTGACCATCTCAGGACCTTACGGCGAGTTCTTCCTGCCCGCCGACCTGCCTGACGATCAGGAGCTTATCTTTATAGGCGGTGGCGCCGGCATGGCTCCCATGCGCAGCCACATCATGCACCTGTTCAAGACCGAGAAGACCAAACGTCCCGTTTCGTTCTGGTACGGTGCCCGCGCCCTCAAAGAGGCCCCCTATCTGGAGGAGTATGCACAGATAGAGAAAGACTTCCCCAACTTCAGCTTCCACCTGGCGCTCGACCGTCCCGACCCCGAAGCCGATGCGGCAGGCGTGGACTATAAGGTGGGCTTCGTGCACAACGTGCTTTACGAAAATTACCTCAAACAACACGAAGACCCCGAAGGCTGCCTCTATCTGATGTGCGGTCCCCCCATGATGATATCGTCTGTGGTGGGCATGCTCGACAGCCTCGGCGTACCCCCCGAAAACATCCTTTACGACAACTTCGGGTCATAACGACACCGCTGAAAATACCGGGATATTGTTATCCCGGTATTTTTTGTGCCACCCCTGCCACCCATCACACCGGACAGCCTTGCAAACCATTATTTTCTTGCGAATAAATTGCATGAATTATAAAAAAAGCGTTATCTTTGCCCCGCAACAGGAGGCCCGAATGGTGGAATTGGTAGACACGCCGGACTTAAAATCCTGTGACCCTTTTCGGTCGTGCGGGTTCAAGTCCCGCTTCGGGTACACATGTTAAAGAGCGCAATGTCAGTCATTTGCGCTCTTTTTTGTTCGTCCAGCCATGCCGTTGCTCTCTTTTGTCCTCCCTCTGACGCGCCTTAGTGCCAAACCGCCTTGCAATAAAATAGGGGAGTGCCGCCCGTAATATTTGGTACAAAACCGAACGTGTGAAAATCGTATTGATAATATGAATGAATAACCGACGGATCCACCCCGCAAACCTGTCCCGCCATGCCTCCCCGGGCAAACAAATTTATTTGTTCATCTCCCGGCTTAATCGTATCGTTGACCTGCCGGTTTTAAGATACTCACGCTCGGCAAAATACAAGCGAGCTTGCTTTTGCCCTCGCTTAATCGTATCTTTGGCTCTCGCCTTAGATACTTTGCCTCGGACAATCAAATAAGATTTGCTTGTCTCTCGGCTTAATCGTATCTTTAACCTTTCGGTTTTAAGATACTCACGCTCGGCAGAACCAAACTATCGTTTGCTTTTGCCCTCGCTTAATCGTATCTTTGGCTCTCGCCTTAGATACTTCGCCTCGGACAATCAAATAAGATTTGCTTGTCTCTCGGCTTAATCGTATCTTTGCAAAACCAAAACCGGAATAAACACAAAACAACCAAATAACACAAACGATGAAAAAAGTAATCTGCTCACCGTCAGCTCCTAAGGCGGTCGGCCCTTACAGCCAGGCTATAGAGGCCGGCGGCACTCTTTATATCTCGGGCCAGCTTCCCATCAATCCCGAAAACGGTCAAATGCCCCAAACCATCGAGGAGCAGACGGCACAGTCACTCAAAAACATAGAGGCGATACTTACCGAGGCCGGCTATAGCTTCGATAACGTTGTCAAAACCACTGTGTTGCTCGACAATATGGGCGATTTCGCCGCCATGAACGCCGTTTATGCCCAAACGTTCACCAAAGATATGCCTGCCCGCGTATGCTATGAGGTGGCCAAGCTGCCCATGGGCGCACTCGTCGAGATAGAGACCGTCGCAGTAAAATAATCGCACCGTCATCATGTCAAGGGCTTGCCGAGATATCGGCAGCCCTTGTTGTTATGCGGTTACCTCAGATGCCAAACATCCACGACAACCCCATGGCATAACCTTCCCGCATAACCCGTGCAGCCATCCCCGCCCCGTTCAAACAGCCGCTGAAACACCCCGTGCAAAACAACCAACCCCATGAAAATACTCCTTGTCACCCCTCCTTTCGTCCAACTCAACACCCCTTACCCCGCCACCACGGTGCTCAAGGCCTATTTGTGTTCAAAAGGGCACGAGGTCATGCAGTGCGATCTCTCCATAGAGCTTGCCGAGCGTATCTTCTGTCGCCATTTCATGGAGCAGGTCTTCACTGCGGCGTTCAACCGCGACAGACTGTCGTTCCGCGCACAAACGGTCGCCTCGCAAAAACATCGCTATCTCGCCACTGTCGACGCCGTATGGAGCTTCTTGCGCGGACATGACGACACCCTTGCCACCCTTATCGCCACCTCCGATTACCTGCCCCGCGCCGGCCGCTTCAAAAAGGTCGACGACGATGCGCTTGAATGGGCGTTCGGCACCTGCGGCCTCGGCGACAGAGCGCGCCATATCGCCACCTTATATATAGAAGATCTCTGCGACCTGGTCTCCGAGGTTGTATCTCCCGACTTCTCGCTTGTCCGTTACGGCGAGCAGCTGGCCCTCTCGGCGGCCACGTTCGATAAGATATACGACAGGCTTCGGGGGCCACGCAACATCATCGACACCCTTATGTGCGACCTGCTGGCCGTCAAAATCGCCGCTTTCCATCCCGACATGATCGGCTTTACGGTACCATTCCCCGGCACCCTCACATCGGCCCTCATGCTCTCGCAAGAGGCAGGACGCCAAGGTGTAAGCCACAGGGTCATAGGCGGCGGATATGTCAATACCGAGCTTCGCAGCCTCACCGACAGCCGCATCTTCGACTTTGTCGACTATCTCACCTTCGACGACGGCGAGTTGCCCCTTGCCCGCCTCTGCGATTTCGTGAGCGGCGAGGCCTCATGTGACGATCTGGTGCGCACGATATACCGCCGCCCCGACGGCACCATGGCTCCCATGCTCAACTGCGACTCCAACATACCGTTCGGTGAGCTTCCTGCCCCCGATTTCAGTGACTTCGACAGAAGCCGTTATGTCTCGTTCGTCGAGCTCACCAACCCCATGCACAAACTGTGGAGCGACGACGGACGCTGGAACAAAATGACCGTCGCCCACGGTTGTTACCACCGCAAATGTGCCTTCTGCGACACGTCGCTTGACTATATCGCACGTTACGACGCCCCCACGGCCGACACAGTCGTCTCCCGCATCGAGCATATCATCGCCCAAACAGGCATACGCGGCTTTCACTTCACCGACGAGGCACTGCCACCCGCACTCCTGGCCAAGGTGTGCCGCCTTATCGTCGACAAAGGCATTGCCATGACCTTCTGGGGCAACATACGCTTCGAGTCGGCATACACGCCCGAATTGTGCTCTCTGATGAAAGAGGCCGGCTGCATCGCCGTCTCGGGGGGCATGGAGGTGGCCCATCGACGTCTTCTCGCACTCATGGGCAAGGGCATAACGGTGGATGGTGCCCGAGAGTGTGCCGCCAACTTCGCCGACGCCGGCATCATGGTACACGCTTATCTGATGTATGGTTTCCCCACACAGACCCTCGAAGAGTGCGCCCAATCGCTCGATGTCGTACGTTCCATGTTCGCCGACGGGGTGTTGCAGTCGGCTTTCTGGCACCGCTTTGCAATGACCGTCCACAGCCCCGCCGGACTCGATCCCGCCAAGTATGGATGCCGCCTGCTTGACGATGGTGTCAACCCCTTTGCCAATAACTCGGTGGAGTACACCCCTTGCAACCCTGACACGACCGACTGGGATGCCGTCGGCAAAGGACTCGCCTCCGCCACCTATAACTATATGCTGGGCCTCGGTTACGACCTGCCCATACGCAACTGGCTTCCCATGTTCAAACCCACACCCGTCGCCAAAGCACGATAACATCTGCCGTATAGGCTTGCGGGAACTGTCATTTATTTTGCGGGAAGTGCCGTTTAAGGTTTGCGGGAACTGCCTCCGGCGGCCCTTCCGGGGGAGGGGTCACGGACCCCCTTT
>CAMRVW010000092.1 GCA_947054185.1 uncultured Rikenellaceae bacterium
ATATTTTGCCGCACTGCCCCACTTTTGTTTGCTGCATTGTTTTCGCATCCTTTTTGCGAGGGTCATGGTCCGTGTTTTGACATACTTTAGGCATTCAGTCAAGGCCAAAAACGTGAATATATAATAAAGATTACGCAGTCTTAGGACGTGCGAATCTTTATTATATATTCACGTACTTCCCCTTTAGTTGTTCCTCAAAAATCTCAAATCGGGGTCCGTGACCCCTCCCCCGGAAGGGCCGCCGGAGGCAGTTCCCGCAAACAAAAATGGAGCAGTTCCGGCAAACATAAACGGCAGTGCCCACACATTATCACAGCACCTTACGCAGCTCCACGCCTGTGAGTGACGCGTCGTTGGCAGCCACCTCTTCGGGGGTGCCGCATGCGACGACCCGGCCGCCGCCGTCTCCGCCTTCAGGCCCCATGTCTATTATATAATCGCAGCACTTGATCACATCCATGTTGTGCTCGATTATCAACACGGTGTTGCCTCTGTCGACAAGACGTGCGAGCACCTCCATGAGCACACGTACATCTTCGAAATGGAGACCTGTGGTAGGCTCGTCCAATATATATAAGGTGCGGCCCGTGTCGCGCTTGGCCAGCTCGCTCGCCAGCTTGACGCGCTGGCTCTCGCCTCCCGACAGTGTTGTGGAGCTCTGCCCGAGAGTCAGATATCCCAAGCCGACGTCAGAGAGGCCTTTGAGCTTTTTGCGTATCGACGGTATCGCCTCGAAGAAGAGGAGAGCCTCATCGACGGTCATTGCCAACACGTCGGCGATGCTCTTGCCCTTATAACGCACCGCAAGGGTCTCACGGTTGTAACGGCCGCCGCCGCAACACTCGCAACGGACATATACGTCGGGCAGGAAGTTCATCTCTATGACTTTAAGACCGGCACCCCGACACTCCTCGCAGCGTCCGCCCTTTGTGTTGAACGAGAAACGGTCGGCCTTGAAACCTCGCATCTTGGCGTCGACGGTCATCTCGAAAAGGCGTCGTATGTCGCTCATGACACCTGTGTATGTGGCAGGCACACTTCGCGGAGTGCGTCCTATGGGCGACTGGTCGACAACCACCATCTTATCTATGTTTTCAAGCCCTGTGATGCTCTTATAAGGCAACGGTTGCTCGAACGAACGGTAAAGCTCTGCGCTTACGGCCGGCCTGAGCGTCGAGTTTATAAGGGTGGACTTACCGCTGCCGCTCACCCCTGTGACACAGACCATACGACCGAGCGGTATGCTGACGGTGACATCTTTAAGGTTGTTGCCCGCGGCCCCCTCGACGACGAGGCTGAGACCGTTGCCGCCACGACGCTGCGACGGCACGGCAATGGAGCGTTTGCCGCACAGGTAATCGGCCGTCATGCTGCCAGAGGCGAGCACCGTATCGAGCGTACCCTCGGCGACAAGACGTCCCCCGGCAGAACCGGCACCCGGACCTATGTCGACAATCCAGTCGGCCGAGCGCATCATCTCCTCGTCATGCTCGACCACCACCACGGTGTTACCCATGTCGCGAAGGTTGCATAACGACTCTATGAGCCTCTTGTTGTCGCGCTGGTGCAACCCTATGCTCGGCTCGTCGAGTATGTAAAGCACATTGACGAGCTTGGAGCCTATCTGCGTGGCAAGGCGTATGCGCTGGCTCTCGCCGCCCGACAGTGTGCCCGAAGAACGTGAGAGCGTGAGGTAACCGAGGCCCACATCTATCAGGAAACCAAGCCGTTCAGACACCTCTTTAAGTATCTCGGCGGCTATCACCTTATCGCGGCCCTCGAGCTTGCCTGGCAACTCATCCACCCATTTCTTGAGGTCGACAACAGACATGGCACACACCTCGGCTATGTTAAGACCGTCCACCAGGAAGTATAACGACTCTTTGGCCAGCCTTGTGCCGCCGCACTCGCTGCAAGGACGTGTGCGCACAAACTGAGAACGCCACTTTTCGCCACGGGCTATGAACTCCTCCTCCACGCAGCGGTCTATATAATCGGCTATGCCGTTCCACGACACCAGCTGTGTGCCACCTATGCGGCCCAGCTCTGACGATTTTATCGTCAACGAGGCACTGTCTCCGTTTATCAGAGCCGACATGGCCTCCCGGCTCAATGTCTCTATGGGGTCGTCGAGGGTGAAGCCATAGCGGCGTCCGAGCGCCTCTATCACGGCGAACGTGTAATTGTTCTTATACTTGCCAAGAGGCAGAAGCGCCCCCTTGCGTATGGAGAGGCTGCCGTCGGGTATTATCTTGTCGGTGTCGTAAAGCGTCTCTTCGCCCAGACCGTTGCATCGGGGACAGGCGCCGTGGGGCGAGTTGAACGAGAATGTGTGGGGCGACGGCTGATTGTATGATATCCCCGAGGTGGGACACATAAGGTTACGGCTGTAATAACGGCAGTCGGTGCCGTCCCAGTCGCACACCATGATGGTGCCCTTACCCTGCCTCATGGTCTCTGATATGGCCTTGGCGAGACGGTCGGCATCGAAAGAGGCGTCCATGGACAGGCGGTCGACGACAAGCTCTATGTCGTGTATCTTGTAACGGTCGAGCTTGCGTCCCGGCTTCAGCTCTTCCATCTTGCCGTCTATGCGGGCATAGAGATAACCGCGCCGCAGTATGCTCTCGAAAAGATCGCGATAGTGTCCCTTGCGACCCTTGACCAAGGGGGCGAGAATGGCTATGCGGCGATCGGCAAACCGCTCTTGTATCATGGTGGCGATGGCCGACTCGCCGTAACAGACCATCTTTTCACCTGTGACATAGGAATAGGCCGTGGAGGCGCGGGCATAAAGCAACCTGAGAAAGTCGTTTATCTCGGTGACGGTGCCCACCGTCGAACGCGGACTCTTGCCCGTGGTCTTCTGCTCTATGGCCACCACGGGACTCAACCCCTCTATCTTGTCGACATCGGGGCGCTCCATGGAGCCGAAAAACTGACGGGCATAGGCCGACATGGTCTCCATGTAACGACGTTGCCCCTCACCGTATATAGTGTCGAAAGCGAGCGTCGACTTGCCGCTGCCGGAAAGACCGGTTATCACGGTCAACTTGTGATGCGGTATCTCGACGTCTATATTTTTGAGGTTATGGGCGCGCGCACCCTCCACAATTATCTTATCCATACACAAATCAGTATCATACCGCCAAGCGTTGCGGCGGCTTGTTCTTACCAATAACGTCTGCGGACGTGATTTTAGCGTGTTTTCGACTGAAGATGAGTTATGCCCGGACTGCCCCAAGGAAGCACTGCGCTTTGCATACGGCTTCAAAGAGCAGGACTAAAGACCCTCGCACTATCGACGCAAACGTCAAGACACAGCCGGGGACTATCGGGCTATCGACGTGCGCATATCATCGGTGGCAGGCACCTTGACGGTATATTTCTTGCCCGCTTTATTGGGATGTTTGTATTCGCGTATCCAGGGGTTGAGCTCACGCAACATCTTGTAATTGGTGCCGTTGTCGTGCGCCACCTTAACCCAGTCTATGTCAAGGCCGCCCACCGTCACGTCTTTGGTGTCGAAAGGTCGGTAATAGTCGTCATCAGACAGGTCAAAACCGTATGCCTGAGGGTTTTGGTCGGCCAGCTTGAGCGAGAGTATGCGAAACATGTAACGCATGGTCTCGGCAGGCAGCCACAGGTCGTAATAGTTTTTGGTCTTTTGCGCACCGGCCCTTTTGGCAAGCCCCGCCACACCCATATTATAAGATGCGGCGGCCATGGTCCACGAGCCGAAATTGGAATAAGCCCTATTGAAATATTTGCATGCCACACGGGTGGCTTTCTCTATATTGTATCGTTCATCGACATAGGTGTTGACCTCTAACCTGTTGTCTGCGGCAGTGGAGGCCATTATCTGCCACAGACCCGCCGCACGGGCCGGCGAGCATGCCTCGGGGTTGAGAGCGCTCTCGGCCATGACCAGATATTTGAAGTCTGACGGTATGCCGTTCTCTTGCAGTATAGGCTCTATGATGGCGAAATAGCGCTTGGTGGCACGGAGGGTATTGAGGGTGCGCGAGTGCATATACATGGTCACGCCGCACTCCTCGTAAAGGCTCTCGCGGGTATCGAAGTTGCCCATCGGCACACTCTCGCCCGCAAAATCGAGCTTATCGGGAACGGGAGGTATCACCACCGACGAGGGCGGGGCCACACGCTCGGGCAGCCCGCTCTGCTGTGCCGAGGCGAAATCGCAAGAGGAGGCACAAAGCAGCAGCGATGATAAAACTATGGTCGATAAAATCTTTCTCATGAGGTTTAATCGGTATCTATGATGAACCTGTCGGCATCGTCGAGGGCGGGGAACTTCTGTCGGAACGAGTCTATGACATGGCGTCTGACAACGAAGGTGACACAATCTTCATGACCGTCTTTGGCGCGCACCACGGGCATGCCCTTGCAGTCGACGGCCATGCTGTAACCGCGATAGGTGGCATAAGGATCGATGCCCACACGATTAACACCTATGACGTAACATACGTTTTCGATGGCTCTGGCGCGCAGCAGGGTCTGCCACACATAGGCGCGGGAATCGGGCCATGAGGCCACATAGACAAGAAGGTCGTAATCGCCACGGCAACGCGACCATACGGGAAAACGCAGGTCGTAACAGATAAGCGGCAATATGCGTATGCCTTTGTAATGTATGATGCACTTGTCGCGACCGGCAGCGTAATGGCGATGTTCGCCACCGGGAGAGAACAGGTGGTGTTTGTCGTAAGTGAGCACCGTGCCGTCGTGGGCTATGAAGAGCAGACGGTTGACAGGAAAGGTGGTGCCGTCGCGGCGACGGTCTATGATTGCCAGTGACCCCATCAACGCTATGTTGTGGCGGCGGGCGATATCACGCAGACGACCTATGGCGGGGTCGTTCATCTCTATGGCTATCTTGTCGGTGTCCATAGAAAAGCCGCTAAGAAACATCTCCGGAAAAACCGCGATGTCGACGCCCTCTTCAAGACCCGCTATAAGCTCCTCGACATGGGCTAGGTTGGCATCTATATCGTTCCAAATAATGTCAGTTTGACATATAGAAATTTTCATACCCTTATAATATATTACCGATTGGCAAAGATAAGTCATTCCCCCGAAATTATCAATACAAAAGAGTTTTTTTATATCCATCTCCGAGAGATGTTTTTAACGCCTTGATACCAGCATTGCACCATTTAAAACCTTGCCCGAGAACCATTGACATCAGAGGCCGTTTCAGAACATTTACAGTCTGGTTTATCGTTTTTGCAACAGGACGGCACCTGATTTCAGACACACATGCCGTCGTAATATTTTTTGCGTCTATCGAAAATAATCATACCTTTACCGAAAGTTTTTCGGGTGTGCGCTCCTTTATGCGACGGCATGGGAGATTTTGGCAACAGGCTGCATTGCCGGCAACATACCATAGTCACCGAAACATTAAGTATCCATTAAAAACCCCACGACAAATGCCCACAGCCGGTCTTATACAAAAATTACACCTTACGCGCTTCACCGAAAACGGCGCATACCTGATGGACGGAAACGGCGACGAGGTGCTCTTGCCGCGACGTTACCTTACCGACACCATGCGCGAGGGCGACACCATAGAGGCATTCGTCTATTTCGACAGCGAAGACCGCATGGTGGCCACGACGGAGCGTCCGAAGCTGACACTTTCGCAGGTGGGGGCGCTCGAGGTGGTATCTTCGTCGCGCATGGGTGTGTTTCTCGACTGGGGATTGCCCAAGGATATTTTCATGCCGCGGCCCAATTACAGGGGTGACTTGCGCGCCGGTGACGCCGTGGTGGTGGCCATAGAGCGCGACAATGTGTCGGGCAGGTTAGTGGCCACGACAAAGTTAGGCAATTACGTATCCAACAACAACATATTGGTCGAGAAAGACCAGCAGGTGGAGATAGCGGTGGCCGAACGTCTCGAGCGCGGATTTCGCGTTGTGATAGACGGTCGCAACTGGGGCATGATATATGACGACCAGTTATCTTGCCGCGTAAGGATAGGCGACACCATGCAGGGATATGTATCGCGAATAACCGAATTGGGACGCATAGACGTGATGACGCGCAAGAGCGGTTACGACGGCGTAAGAGAGGCTTCCGACGAGCTTTTCCGCCTGTTGGTCAAAAACGGAGGTTCGATCGAGATACACGACGGGTCGTCACCGGAGGAGATTGCCGCGGCAACGGGCATGAGCAAGAAGCTCTTCAAAAAGGCGCTCGGAGGGTTGCTCAAAGAGGGGCGTGTCGTCTTAGGCGAGGGCCGGATAAGGCTTAAATAGCCAAATACATTCAATGCGGCATTCCCGCTCCGTCTTAACCCAATGGGGAGATGTTTGGCGTGTGGCCCTTTTGCCGGCCCACACAACGAAAAACTAAAGATCGGCAAAATAGGCACATAGCTCCTTTTGAAAACAGATTTTAGGTATAATTATTGATTGTTCGTTGTTTTTTACTATTTTTACACCGTGAAATTTAAACCAACAAATCAATGAAAGTCGATGTTGTTCTCGGGCTCCAGTGGGGAGACGAAGGTAAAGGTAAGGTTGTCGATGTGCTTACACCAAGCTATGGTGTCATTGCCCGTTTTCAAGGCGGACCCAATGCAGGGCACTCCCTTAAGTTCAACGACAAAAAATATGTCCTTCACACCATTCCCTCCGGCATATTTCGCGCCGGCGCCGTCAATGTCATAGGTAATGGCGTTGTGATGGACCCGGTGATATTTGCCGAAGAGGTAAACGAATTGGAGAAACAGGGCGAGGATGTCAACGGCCGAATAAGAATATCAAAGAAAACTCACCTTATAATGCCCACGCACCGTATGCTCGACGCAGCTTCAGAGCAGGCAAAGGGCAAGACCAAGATAGGTTCGACACTCAAGGGCATAGGTCCCACATATATGGATAAGACCGGTCGCAACGGTCTGCGTGTGGGCGATATATTGTCGCCGGACTTCCGCAATCGTTACGACGCCCTCAAGGCAAAGCACGAGGATATGTTGAAGAACTTCAACTTCACTTACGACATTGCCGAGTATGAGAAGCAGTGGTTTGAGGCTCTCGAGGTCGTCAAACGTTTCGATATCATAGACAGCGAATATGAGATGGACGCATACCTCAACCGCGGCAAGGGCATTCTTGCCGAAGGGGCGCAGGGAACCATGCTCGACATCGATTTCGGCACCTATCCGTTCGTGACATCATCGACAACCACAACCGCCGGTGTATGCACCGGTCTGGGTGTGGCTCCCAGTCGCATAGGTCGCATATACGGCATTTTCAAGGCTTATTGCACACGCGTGGGAAGCGGTCCTTTCCCCACCGAGCTTTTCAATGAAGAGGGCGACACCCTTTGTGAAGTCGGCCGGGAAGTGGGCGCCACGACAGGACGCCGTCGCCGTTGCGGATGGCTCGATCTTGTGGCACTGAAATATGCGGTCATGATAAACGGCGTCAACTCGCTCATCATGATGAAAGCAGACGTGCTCAACGGTTTCGACACCATAAAGGTCGCAACCTCGTATATTATAGACGGTAAAGAGACCGACCGTTATCCTTTTGACTCAATGGCTCAGATAAAGCCCGTGTACACAGAGTTTGAAGGATGGAACTGCGACATAAGCAACGCCCGCTCTTTCGATGAGTTGCCCAAGCAGTTGAGAGATTACATCTCTTTCATAGAGAAAGAGCTTCAGGTGCCCATCAAGATAATTTCAGTCGGACCCGACAGAAGCGAAACGATACTGCGGTAACGGACAGCTAATGGCCGGGGGTTGTGGGGACAGCAGTTAATGGTTTGCCGGTACTGCCTCCTTTAATGGTTTGCTGAAACTGCCGTTTTGTTTTGCGGGAACTGCCTCCGGCGGCCCTTCCGGGGGAGGGGTCACGGACCCCGTTTTGAGATATTGAGGAACAACTAAGGAATAAGTACGAAAATATGATATAAAGGTGTTTCGACTTGGGTCTTACACCTTTATATCATATTTTCGTTTTCGGCCCCGGGGCTTTGTGCCTGAATAATGTCAAAACATGGGCCATGACCACTCGCGGAAAGGGTGCGGAAGACAGGGCGGCAGACAATAAGCAGAAGAGTTGCGGCAAAGCATAACGGGAGCCAGACCAACATTTGCCCCTTTAGTTCCGACAGGGCTGTCTGAGAGAACCGAATACTGCAGAGCATTCCAAAACCTCTCCGCCCGTCTAACCACTTCATACAGCCAAGCCCTTCTGCCTTAGTCCACCTTAACCCGGCAGGCGCGGTCTGAGTGCAACGAACCCCGCACACTCTTCTTTATGAACGGGACGAGGCCACGAGTCCCGAGCGGCCCGGAGCCTCCGCCCCACGGAGGGCCGCACTCCGCACAGCAATATATACCGCAGTGAATTAATCCCACTCGCACCGCCAATCACCTTCTGCTTTGCCCTCCGCAGGCTCCGCGCCGCTCTCCGTCACGCCAAAATCTCATTCCCCACTCTCCCGACATCGAATCCGCACCCCATGAGGCCGACCGCGGTCTGAGTGAAACGAAAACCGCACACTGTTCCTTATGCCCGGCATTACGAAGTATGCCGTAAGCCTATTCCTTGTTCCCGGGCTGAGGCACGATAGCCCGAGCGGCCCGGAGCCTCCCCAAACGGAGGGCCGCACTCCGCACAGCAATATATAGGGCAGTGAATTAGGGGCGGCAATCAAGCACATGACTTTCACGC
>CAMRVW010000093.1 GCA_947054185.1 uncultured Rikenellaceae bacterium
GCCGTAAACACAAATTCCTTGTAACGGGACGAGGCAACGAGTCCCGAGCGGCCCGCACCTCGCGGTGGGCAGGAAATTCCCCCAACGGAGGGCCGCACACCGCAGAGCAATATATATCGCAGTGACTAAAGCACACCCCCGCCGCCCATCACCTCCACGCCCTGCCCTCCGCAGGCTCCGTTCCGCTCTCCGTTATGCAAAAATCACATCCTCACTCTCTCGATTCCTAATCCGCGCCCCATGTGGCAGACCGCAGGTCGGCCTGCCGCAGCATTAGAAACGCCCGCCGATGTTTTGCCGCAGTGCTTCCGTTTATGTTTTCCGCGTTGCTCTTGCACTCTTCTGCGAAGCGGTCGTGGCCCATGTTTGACATCCTTTAGGCATTCAGCCTCAGGGCCAAAAACGAAAAATAAGAGTAAAGGTGTGAGACCCAAGTCGAAACCCCCTTTATATCATATCGGTTTTAGTTTTTGTCCTCAAAAAATATCAAAAGGGGGTCCGAGACCCCTCCGAGACCCCTCCCCCGGAAGGGCCGCCGGAGGCAGTTTCAGCAAACAAAAATGGGGCAGTTCCTGCAAACCAAAACAGCAGTGCCCACAAACCAAAACCGCAGTGCCGGCAAACCGACCGTCAGTCCCCGCACAGGGATCTGATGTACATGCCCCGAGCCTCACTCGAAGAAGCCGTTGTCGCCGCGCACCACTATGGTGTTTAAAGAGCCGGGCGGCAGAATGGGGCGCAACGCATGTTCGCCTATGTTGATGACAGGCCTTAGGGACTCTTGCGAACGGTTGGCCGCAATTATGACGACGCTGTTGTCGCGGTTCATGAATGCCAGCAGGTCGTCAAACCGTCCGCGTGTCTTTATCCTTATGGCGCCGGGCACCACATCGTTGCTTATGTGCTTGAGTATGTAATAGTCGCGCTTATAGGTGACGTTGCCGTGGTCGTCAACGGCTATTATGGAGTTGCCTGTGGCGGTGGTGTCGCTGAGGTTTGAGAATATGTAACCTGTGGCCCCTTCGGATATCATGCGGCGTATCTGCTCCCACGAGCCGAACATGCCGTCGGCGTCTGTGTGCTGCTTGGCTATCAGATGCCTTATGCCGTGCTTTTTGCATGCGTCTATTATCCACCGGCAGTTGCGCGAGTCGTAAAACGACACCGAATAGATGTAACCTGCGGCGGCGGGGTCGCCAAATATCTCGTCGAGGTCGTAAGGCACCGACGACGATATGTTGCCCAGGCATATACGGGCGCCCAGGTCGTACATGCCTGGGCCGAGGTAACGACCTAAAAAACGTACTGCATGGCGCTCGTCGGTCAAAGGGGCGCGCACTATGTTGAGACCGTCATGCGGCGATGTCATGTCTATCCTCAGGCCGGCATCGAGCATGTTGCCGGCGAAGAGACGCAGATAGTCGCAATAGAGACGCATCGACTCTTCGCGGCTCACCGTGGCGACCGGCCGTCCGTCAGAAGGCTCGCGCACCGGCATGGCCCATATCAGCTTGTCGCCCGTCAGCGATATCACCTTGCGCAGATAGGGCGAAAAGGAGAGGCTGTCGGCGGCAACAGAGGCGTATATGGAGCGCCACGCTATGTCGCGGTCTATCTCGCCGTCGACGTAACGCTCATAGCCCGAAGCTTTTATGGCCAAGTGTATGATGCCGGCACCACCGCCGACATGGAGGTCGCGCACCACCCTGTCAACCCGTGCCGATGGCAGGTGTGACAATATGTTGGCCTCGCGGGCGGTGATGGAGTAACCGAAGCCGTCCATCTTTTGCAGATACTCCGACATGACCACCTCGCAGTCGGGGTCGTCGGCCCGCCCGGCCACATCCACGCGCAACTTTTCCGACCTCTTGTCATGGAGGGAGGTGCACACGTGCGAGACGCTCGGATCGGTGCATCCGTAAAGAGCCGCCGAAAGTAACAGTGACAATACAAACCTCATGCGCATATTATTTTATAAGCCCCGCGCCACATGGGCGGCAGGAGGCTCAAACAGGCTTTAAAGTTAGATAAATTGCATATCTTTGCAAAAAAAGATGAAAAAAGAGGCTGTGAAAGAGATGCTCGCACAGTTTGCCTGCGACGACAAGGCCCAGATACTCAAACGCTTTTTCAAAACAGGCAAGGGAGAGTATGGCGAGGGCGACATATTCATCGGCGTCACCGTGCCGCAGATAAGGCAGGTGGTGGAGGCCTGTTACGACAAGATAGAGCACCGCGAGCTTGTCGGGCTGGCATTGTCGCCCATACACGAGCACCGCATGGCGGCTCTTCTGATGATGGTGCGCATCTTCGGCAAGAGCCGCAAGGATGCCGTCGTGCAACAGAGCATGGTAAACATATATATGGACTCTTTGGAGGGCATCAACAACTGGGATCTTGTCGACCTTAGCGCCCCCAAGCTGCTGGCTCCGTGGCTTAAAAACCGCGACAGGGGCATCTTGTACGAGTTGTCTGAAAGCGGCGACCTGTGGCGCGAGAGGATAGCCCTGGTGACATGCCTGGGCTTTATAAGGAATGGCGACTTCGACGATGTGCTGCGCCTGGCCGAACGCCACTTAGGTCACAGTCACGACCTGATACACAAGGCCATAGGATGGATGTTGCGCGAGGTGGGCAAGAGAGACGAGGCCGTCATGACGCGCTTTCTGGCAGACAACTATAGCCGTCTGCCGCGCACATCGCTCAGATATGCCATAGAGCGCATGGAGCCGGAACGACGCAAACGGTGGCTCAGGGGAGAGATATGCTGACCGTCACTGTTTTGCGACGCCCACACCTCTTGCCGCCCGATTCCATGTAACGCCTGCCTTCCGAACGACTCAAACGGTGACCTAAGGGCGATATATGCTGATAATCGGCTTATTCCTCTTGCAGCACCTTTTCGTATGCCAACCTCTTGCCGTTATGCGGATATGTCACCTCTCCGGCGTATGTCATGCCTGACTTTTCGAATATGTGCAACATGCGTACGTTGTCGAAGTTGGTGTCGGCGCGCAACAGCCTTATGCCGGCCTTGAGGACCCTCTTTTCGGCCTCGAGCATGAAGGCTTGGGCCACGCCGCGTCCCTTGTTACGGTCGGCCACCGCCAGACGATGGGCCGTGGCGTAAGGGATGCCTTGATGGGTCGTCAGGGTGTCGTAAGCAGCCTCGCCGCCGAATGTTATGGCCATATAGGCCGTTATGCCGTCGTCGTCGACCATGACGTAACCATCGCCACGGCTTATGTCGCCCTCTATGTGAGCGGCAGAGGGATAGTCGTCGCCCCACTGGGTGCTGCCCGCGAGCCTCATATCGGCCTTGGCCTGCGATATTATCTCCATTATCCGGGCAATGTCTGCGATTTCGGCCTTTCTTGTGTGCATCGTCTGTCGGTTAAAGCCACCCGATGATTACAGGCAGCGGTTTGTGCTGCGAAGATACGGATAAGACGGGAGGCTGGCAAATTTTATTTGGCCGGGCGAGGCGAAGTGTCCAAGACGACGGCAACGATACTTATAGGCGGGAAAGAGAAAGAGAGATTTTGCCGGGCTGTATCAGGGCATGAAAAAGAGGGCCGCATGACATCACACGGCCCCGGTATGGCTTTGGCAGAGGGGGTTAATTTTGCTTGTTGAAGATCTTCTGAGACGAGAACATCACCACCGCCAATATCACGAACAGCCCTATGCTTCCCGCAAGCAGCGAATAAGACTCTATCTGCGTCAATATGTAAATATAGATATAGAGTGCCGCCAGTATCGCAGCCAGCACGGCAGCGGTGCGTATGTCTTTGAAGACGCTGGCGGTGTATGCCGTCGACAGTGTGCCGGTCATCACGGCCGCTATGAGATAGGCGTAACTGAACTTCATATATTCCGAGAACGAGAGCAACAGCGTGTAAAAGAGCACCAAAGCCAGCCCTATGAGCACATATTGCAACGGATTGACGCTCTTTTGCCGCCAGAACTCGACCAGCATGAAGGCCACAAAGGTGAGCACTATGATAAGCATGGCATATTTGACCGTGCGCATGGTCATCTGATATTGGCTCACCGAGGGCATTATCTCGACACCTATGCGGGTCTCGAAATATTGTTGTGTCGTGCGCATGTGGTTTACCAGTCCCTGCTTGGCCTCTCCGCTCCAGTGGGCGGTAAAGCAGCTGTCGGTGACGTTGCGCGTGTCGGGTATGCGTCCCAGGCGGAGGTTGGGGTTGGGGGTGTCGCCCTGCACATCGACCTTGAATTTGCCTGCCATAACGAACGACAACGCCTCCGAGCCTTTGAGGCTAAGCGTGTCGGCGAATGTGAAGGAAGAGCCCTCCTTCACCTCGGGTAACGGCTTCTGGAATATCACCTGATCGCCCTGACGGTTGAGCACCACGAGCATCATGTTGGAGTAATCGGGCTCAATGTCGTCCACAGAGAGGTTCAGACGGTCGAAATAGATGTACTCCTTGAGTCTTTTCCTGCCTGTTGTCATCTCGCCCTCGAACGATATGTCGGCATCGTAAACAGGCGTGTCGTAACGGCCTATGTTGAGTATGTGGTGACGTATCGAGGCCTTGACGGTTACGGCGTCGGGACTCAGTTTCAATATGCCCGAGCTTTTGTCACCCTTGGTGGTGTAAGGCACGTATATGGCCACCGACAGCACCTTGCTGTCGCCCCATTCGCCGGATATGGTCTGTTTTGTATCTTGCGAGGTGGTCTCGCGTTCGCGTATCAGCCCCTTGGTCATCTGCAAGGGTATGAGCAAGATAAGCGAAATGGCCGCAATGATGGATACCTTGATCAACACTTTCTGTATCGGAGAGCTGTTTTTGGTGGGCATGGGCTTGCCGGCAGGCGGCATTTGGCCGATGGGGTTGGGATTGTAAGTAATCATGATTAATTTATTTTAAAGTTCTTTGGATTTCAAAGCAAAATAGAAAAAATATCGTTGCCGGCCTTTCGGGGACGGGGGATTCTGTTTCGGTTGCCATCATCGTTCTTTTTATCAGGGTTTTGCTTTTGTTTGCGCCGTTATTGTTGTGTGTCGTTGTCGTCGTGCGCCCCCAGCCTCTCTTCGGCGGGTGAGGGGTTGTCGTAATCGCCCTTTATGAGGGCCTCGAGTGCGAGCAGGTGTTGTCTGAAGGCCTCTTTGCCCGTGTCGGTGATGGAGAATGTGGTGTTGGGTTTGCGTCCGACGAAGCATTTGCGTGTGGCCAGATAGCCCGCGTCTTCAAGCCCCCGTATGTGGCTGGCAAGATTGCCGTCGCTGAGCCCCAACAGCTCTTTGAGCCTGACGAACGACACGCTCTCATTGACCGAAAGCACCGACATGATGCCTAAGCGAGCCTTGTTTTCAAAGGCCTTGTTTATGTTGTCCAAAAGGGGCCTCATGCTATTTGTGCTTTACCGTCGAATAGATGCCATAGACTATGTGGAAGAGCACGAACCCTATGGCCCAGAATATCATGCCGTGTCTGTCGACGGCGGCATCGACAAGCCCCAGAGCTATCTCGGCATAACCGAGGTAACGCGAATCGGAGTATGTGTAATGCGATATGCCCACCAGCGCCAAGCCGTAAAATATGAGCATGACAGACGAGGTGAGGCCCCAATGGCCGTTAAGGTATATGATGATGCACAGCATGGCTCCCACCGCTATGGGCATGAAGAAGCTCCACAGAAGCCTTGCCGACACCCTGTCCAACCTGAGCCTCTCGCCTCGTTTGCGGGCCTTGCAGCGGGCCATTGATATGACCGTTGCAATGCAGGCAGCCATCAGCGCCACCGCCACCGCCACCAGTGCCGTAAGTTTCCCCGGCGAGAAGACGATAAGCGACGACACGAAAGGGTTGCTTTGCGAGAAGTCGCCTCCCGCAATGAAATAGCCCGCCACAACTGCAACCAACGCATACACCCCCGCCAGTATTGCCGACGCCCCGTCGAGCGACATGATGCGCGTGGAGCTCTCCATCATCTTCTTTATCGAATCGAGCGTCTCTATTGCCTCTTGCTCTTTCATGATCTTTAGGTTTTAAAAGTGCTTTGCCCAGCAAAGTTAGTGGTAAAAACCGGATTTGCAAATTTTTTGGCGGATTATTTTGCGGGGACTGCCGTTTATGGTTTGCGAGAACTGCCTCCGGCGGCCCTTCCGGGGGAGGGGTCACGGACCCCCTTTTGATATTTTTGAGGACAAACTAAGGAATAAGTACGAAAGTTATGTGTAAATGTGTTTCGACTGGGGTCTCACACCTTTACACATAACTTTCGTTTTTGACCCTGAGGTTTTGTGCCTGAATGATATTCAAACATGGGCCATGGCTCTCGCGGAAAGGGTGTGGAAACATTACAGCAAACAATAACGGAAGCAGTGCGGCAAATTTTGGTGTGACGGAGAGCAGCGCGGAGCCTGCGGAGGGCAAGGCGTGAAAGTGATGTGCGGGGCGAGTGGGATTAATTCACTGCGATATATATTGCTCTGCGATGTGCGGCCCTCCGTGGGGGGAATTTCCTGCCCACCGCGAGGTGCGGGCCGCTCGGGCCTCGTAACCTCGTCCCGTCCACAAGGAAAAGGCTTACGGCGTCACTTCGTTATGTCCGGCACAAGGAAGATTGCAACGGGCATTAAACATCATTGCGGCCCCTATGGACACACATGTTGATGTTCGGCAAAACAGACAAGGCGCAGAAACGGTGAACCCGGGCCGCTCTTTGACCTCCAGGCCACACTCCGACAAATCAAAAAGCGGGACGTAACCCTCGCAACAGAGACAAGCATCAAGCTGCCGTCACGATCCGCAAACACAGATACGCAAACTCGAAAAACGTATTGCTTTTTTACTTTTTATATTCTTACTTTGTCGTCTGAATGAAACGAAGAATGTTTGAACAAAAACGAAAATCATGTCAGTAACACCTAAGATTCGTGCCGTAACCACCTATCGGCTCAAAGAGATGAAACTCGCCGGTGAGAAGATATCTATGCTCACCGCTTACGATTATACAATGGCGCGCATACTCGACAATGCGGGCATAGACGTCATACTGGTGGGTGACTCGGCTGCCAATGTCGTTGCCGGTTACCAGACCACCGTACCCATGACGCTCGACGATATGATATACCACGGACGTGCCGTGGCGCGCGGTGTCGAACGTGCCTTGGTGGTGGTCGACCTCCCCTTCGGCACATATCAGGGCGACTCCAAGAATGCCCTTCACTCGGCCGTGCGCATAATGAAAGAGACCGAGGCCGACGCCGTTAAGATGGAGGGCGGCGCCGAGATAATAGAATCGGTCGAGCGAATACTGAGCGCAGGCATACCCGTCATGGGCCACCTCGGACTGACACCCCAGTCCATCAATAAATACGGCACCTATGCCGTGCGCGCCAAAGAGGCGGAAGAGGCCGACAAGCTATTGTCAGACGCCCACCTGCTCGAAGAGGCGGGCTGTTTCGGCATCGTGGTCGAGAAGATACCGGCCTCGCTCGGTCGCAAGGTGGCCGAAGAGCTGTCCATTCCCGTGATAGGCATCGGCGGCGGCAGTGTCGACGGTCAGGTGCTCGTATCGTATGACATGTTAGGCATAACAGATGAGTTCTCGCCCCGCTTCCTGCGCCGTTACGACGACTTCCACAGCCGCATGACAGACGCCTTCAAGCGTTACATCGACGATGTCAAAAGCGGAGACTTCCCCAACGAAAACGAGTGTTACTGATGGCGGACACAAAAAAAAGCGCCTCGGAACTCGGCCGTGTGAGCATCGAGCAGTATGCCTCAGGCAAGCGTGACAGCGTGGTGCTCGTGGTCGACTCGGTGCGCAGTCTGCATAACGTGGGCGCCTTTTTTCGCACCGCCGACGCCTTCAACATAGAGGCTCTTTGGCTCTGCGGAATAACGGCCACACCTCCCGACCGCGAGATTCACAAAACGGCTCTCGGCGCCGAGCTCAACGTCAAATGGCATTACTGCCGCAGTTGCACCGAGGCCCTCGCCCAACTGCGAACACAGGGTTACAGGCTTATATGTGTGGAGCAGACATCTTGCGCCGTCATGCTCGACGAGTTCAAGGTGGACCCGACACAACGTTACGCCCTCGTGGTGGGCAACGAGGTGGATGGCGTCGCCGACGAGGTGGTGGCCATGTGCGACGCCGCCATAGAGATACCCCAGAGCGGCACCAAGCACTCCCTCAACGTGTCGGTGGCCGCCGCAGTGGTGTTATGGCACTTCTATTCTTCCCTGAACAGGAACGCATGACACATTTGTTTGCGGGAACTGCTGTTATATTGCTGTAACTGCCTCCGGCGGCCCTTCCGGGGGAGGGGTCTCGGAGGGGTCTCG
>CAMRVW010000094.1 GCA_947054185.1 uncultured Rikenellaceae bacterium
AATCGGGGTCCGTGACCCCTCCCCCGGAAGGGCCGCCGGAGGCAGTTCCCGCAAATAAATGGCAGTTTCCGCAAACCATAAACGTCAGTTCCCGCAAAAACGGCAGTGCCGGCAAATTAACTGCCCGTTTGCCGCACCTTACTCGCCCATACCCAGCAGTTCCTTGGCCTGTTTTCGTGCGGCTTCGGTTATGCGGCTGGCGCTCAACATCTCGGCTATTTTGTCAACCCTCTCTTGGTCTGAGAGCTTGCGTATGACCGTTACGGTGACGCCGTTTTTGTCGGACTTGTAAACGTAAAAATGATGAGCGCCCTTGGCGGCAACCTGCGGCAGATGGGTTATGTTTATTATCTGCTTGCCGCCTGAGAGACGTTCCATTATCTCGCCCATCTTGTCGGCCACAGAGCCCGACACGCCGGTGTCTATCTCGTCAAATATTATCGTTGGCAGGCTGCGGTGCGATGCCATCAACGACTTGAGCGACAGCATCAGACGCGACATCTCGCCTCCTGACGCCACCTTGGCGATGCGCTCGAGCTTGCCTCCCTTGTTGGCGCAGAACATAAACTCAATGGTGTCGATGCCGTTAGACAACAGCTCATTGCCCGGCACCAGCTCAATCTCAAGACGTGCTCCCTCCATGCCGAGCTGTGACAGCTGGGAGAGTATGTTCTTGCGTATCCCCGGCAAGGCTGCACTGCGCTTCTGCGACAGCTTGGATGCCACCTCTAAGGCTTTCTGCGTTTGGGCGTCGAGCTGCGCCGCCAGCTCGTTTATGCTGTCGTCGCTGCCGTCTATCAACGCCAATTTGGCCGCCAGCGAGTCGCGCAACTCTATCAGCGGCTCCACACCCTCGACGTGATGTTTGCGTTCAAGGGTGTATATGGTGTCTAACCGCGCCTGCAACCGCTCTAACTCGGATGGGTCGGCAGATATCTCCTCGTCTAACGAGGTGAGCTCTTCTGATATGTCTTTGAGCTCGTAATATGCCGACGATATGCGCTCCGACAGAGATGCCGCCACCGCCGAATGCTGCGATATCGACTGAAGCAAACCTTCGGCCCTGCGCAGAGAGGTGAGCACACAAGCATCGCTCTCGCCGTCGAGAAGCGAACACGATTCCCATAAGGCCTCTTTTATCTGCGTGGCATTGGCCATGACTGCCTCCTGCGCCTCCAGCTCCTCTTTCTCACCGGCCTTCAGCTTGGCCTCTGCGAGTTGCTCATACTGGTAACGCATGAACTCCTCGTCGCGCCTTGCCCGGCCCAGCTCCTCCACGGCGGCGGCATGACGTGCACGCAAATCTCTCACCGACGCCATCAGGTCGCGATATTCGGCCAGCAGAGCATCGTTTTTGGCCACACAGTCCACCACATCCATCTGAAAGCCGCCGTCACCGAGCAAGAGGGTCTGATGCTGCGAGTGTATGTCTATCAGCCTCTCGCCTATGCTTTTAAGCTGGGCCAGCGTTACGGGCAACTCGTTGATGTAACTCCTGCTTTTGCCCTGTGCCGTTATCACGCGCCTTACGGTCAGAGTGTCGTCATACTCAAGGTCATACTCCTGAAAGAGCGGTTGCAGGTTATAGCCGGCCACCTCGAATTGAGCCTCTATCACGCAGTTGGAGGCGCCGTTTTTCACCGCCGAGCTGTCGGTGCGCCCTCCGAGCAGCATGCCTATGGCCCCTAAAAGTATCGATTTGCCGGCACCCGTCTCGCCTGTTATTATGTTAAGTCCGCGCTGAAACTCAATGTCCAAGAGGTCTATCAGCACATAATTTTCTATGTGAAGTGTCGTTATCATGACAAACAAATAAAACCATACAAAGGTAACCAATTTTCAGAAAAAATAGTATGACGCCACACTATAATACTCCAAAACGCCACATGGCCGCCCCGCCTGTAAAACCCTGAAAAGCGAGCCGCTCCGTCAGTTCAAAAACGCCGTCCCGCATTCAAGACCACACAGACAAATGCCTCTGACAAACTCCCCTAAAGCATAAGCCTGCCCTAAAAACACTTCCAAACCTTGCTTCCACGCCGGCGGAATATGAAACCGTCCCGCAAGCCATCCTCCCTAACACAAAAAAAACGGAACCGCCAGATCGGGCGATTCCGTCAAAACATATAAAGCAGTATGCTTAGAAAGCCTTGGCAATGGCTATGAAGTCTTCTGCCTTGAGGGCTGCACCGCCTATGAGGCCGCCGTCCACGTCTGCCTTAGAGAATATCTCTGCCGCGTTAGAGGGCTTGCAGCTGCCGCCATAGAGTATGGGAGTGTTCTCGGCCTTGGCGCCGAATTTGCTTGCGAGCACCTTGCGTATGTGAGCGTGTATCTCCTGTGCCTGGTCGGCAGTGGCGGTCTTGCCGGTGCCTATGGCCCAGACGGGTTCATATGCGATAACCAGACGGTCGAACTCGGCCTCGCTCAGGCCGAACACCACCTCTTCTATCTGCTTGGTCACCACCTCGAAATGCTTGCCTGCCTCACGCTCTTCGAGCTTCTCGCCAACGCAATATATGGGGGCCAGACCGTTTGCATAAGCCTGCTTCATCTTCTCTGAGAGCAACGCGCTGTTTTCACCGTGATATTCACGACGTTCCGAGTGGCCCAATATCACATATTCGGCACCGAACGGAGCAATCATAGACGCTGCCACCTCGCCGGTGTATGCGCCTTTGTCGTGAGCCGAGCAATCCTGTGCCGACAACTTCACCGACGAGCCTGCAATGGCCTTGCTCACGGGGCAAAGGTGTGTGAAGGGAACACCGAGAATGAGTGTTACCCCTTGTGCCTGCGACGCTGCCGCCACAACCGCCTTGGCAAGTGTTTCGCCCTCTGCGGGAGTGGTATTCATCTTCCAGTTGCCCGCAACTATTTTCTGTCTCATAATCTATTGTTTTTTAAGTTTTGTCAATGCAATACCGCCACTTCCCCTATATCCCGCCCTGCAAATCCGCGCGGCAATAAACCGTCGTCCAATAACCAACCGCCGTCCGTATATAAACAGCCCTGCCCCGCACCTCTTCGCATGAATACCACGGCATGGCGCAACCGCTCCAACCGTCGGGCCTCTTAAAACCGTACGAATCTGCCACAGCCTCCATACTCCGAATCCGCCACGGCCCAAACTATACCCGCCCGGCCCCGGGCTGAGAGGCTTACTCTGTCACCCAGCTCTTTACCTCATCCATGGATGGGTTGGTCAGCCCGAGCTTGTTTTTCTTGTTAAAGCCGCACAGGTCGTTGAAGAGCTTGCCGGGCGATAGCTTGCGCATGGCATCGACGGTGAGTATGCCCATCTTGTGCAACACCTCCACCCACGGAGCGGGTACGCCGACGGCGCCGAACTCGGCCTCGCCGTCACGATGCGCCTTCTTCTCGGGTCTCATCTGAGGGAAGAGCAACACATCCTGTATCGACACCTGACCCGTCATGAACATGGTCAGGCGGTCTATTCCTATGCCCATTCCGGAGCAGGGAGGCATGCCATACTCGAGCGCGCGCACGAAGTCCATGTCTATGAACATGGCCTCGTCATCACCCTTCTGCGACAGGCGCAACTGCTCTTGAAACCTCTCCAGCTGGTCTATAGGGTCGTTGAGCTCCGAGTATGCGTTGCAAAGCTCCTTGCCGGCCACGAAAAGTTCGAAACGCTCGGTCAGCTCGGGGTTGTCGCGGTGACGCTTGCTCAGGGGCGACATCTCTATGGGGTAATCTGTAAGGAAGGTGGGCTGAATAAGGTCGGCCTCGCACTTCTCGCCGAATATGGCGTCTATAAGCCGCCCCTTGCCCATGGTGTCGTCCACCTCTATGCCGAACTCGACGCATGCCGCGCGAATCTCATCCTCGCTCTTGCCCGCAATGTCAAAGCCCGTCTTGTCGAGTATGGCCTCGCGCATGGTAAGACGACGGAACGGACGGGCGAAATTGATGGTGCGGTCGCCTATCTTCACCTCCGTTGTGCCGTGAAGAGCCAGTGCCACCTTCTCTATCATCTGCTCGGTAAACTCCATCATCCACAGATAGTCCTTATAGGCCACATATATCTCCATTACGGTAAACTCGGGGTTGTGGGTGCGGTCCATACCCTCGTTGCGGAAGTCTCTGGCAAACTCATACACGCCGTCGAATCCGCCCACTATCAGACGTTTGAGGTAAAGCTCGTTGGCTATGCGCAGGTAAAGGTCGGTGTCGAGGGTGTTGTGGTGCGTTATGAAAGGACGCGCCGCCGCGCCGCCCGGTATGGGCTGCAATATGGGCGTATCAACCTCGGTATATCCGAACGAGTTGAAATACTCGCGCATGGTGTTGATGATCTTGGTGCGGGCCAGGAACACCTCTTTGACAGAGGGGTTGACCACAAGGTCGACATAACGCTGCCTGTAACGCTGCTCGGGGTCGGCAAAGGCGTCGAACACCTGCCCGTCTTTCTCTTTCACTATGGGCAGAGGGCGCAACGACTTGCTCAGCACGGTAAACTCACGGCAGTGCACCGACAGCTCGCCCGTTTTGGTTACGAAGGCAAAGCCGCGCACCCCCACGAAGTCGCCTATGTCGAGCAGCTTCTTGAACACGGTGTTATAGAGTGTGGGATCGTCGTCGGGGCAAATGTCGTCGCGGCGCACATACACCTGTATGCGGCCGAAAGCATCCTGCAACTCCATGAACGAGGCGCTGCCCATTATGCGGCGGCTCATTATGCGCCCTGCTATGGTTATATCCTGAAAATTATTCTTCCGGGGGTCATAACCCTCTATTATGTCTTTGGTGTGTGCCGTCACCTCATATCGTGCGGCGGGATATGGCTCTATGCCCAACTTGCGCAACTCCGAGAGCGAGTTGCGGCGTATCTGTTCCTGTTCCGAAAGTTCGAGTGTATTCATGAATAGTCAATTAATGTTCGCAAAAATAGTAAAAAAATCCGATAGTCTCTAACCCGAAACAGACTATCCTGCACCATAGATGTAAAAACAGGCCTGAGAGATGGCGCCGACCCGTCGGCTTGGCCCCCCCATCTGTCAAAAGGCTCCCTTGCCGACATGAGCCGTTGCCCCGATCGAGGGTGCTGTGTCAAAAGCCTCACGAAAACAGCGGTCTTTGCCGCAAACCGTTCCACGCCTGTTCTGAAGCCATTCCACATACACCGCCTAAAGCCGCCAAAGCCTCTAATTCCTTTCGGGATAGGCGATGCGCTTATGGTAAATGTTGGTCAGCTTGGTTTTGAACACCTCTTTGACGGTGTTTATGTCCTGAATCGAGAGCAACGACTGAGAGAATTGGTTCTCAGACATCTGCGTCGACACTATCTTGTCTATCAACTCCGATACCGAGCTTTCGTCATAGCTCTTGAGCGACCGCGAGGCGGCCTCTATGGCGTCGGCCATCATGCAGATGCCGGCCTCTTTGCTCACGGGCTGCGGGCCGGGATAACGGAACATGCCCTCGTCATACACGTTGCCGTGTTTCTCCTTATATTTGTGATAGAAGAAATATATTGTCGAGTCGCCGTGGTGCGTCATTATGAAGTCGATTATCTTGCCCGGCAGATTGTGCTTCTTGCCCAGCTTGTAACCGTCTGTTACGTGTTGTTTTATCATCTGGGCGCTCTCTTCGGGCTCCAGATCTTCGTGCGGACTCTTCTCGCCGGCGGTGAGGTTCTCGGTGAAGTATGCGGGGTTGAGGCTCTTGCCTATGTCGTGATAGAGGGCGCCTGTGCGGGCGAGCAGAGGATCCGCGTCGATGGCCTTTGCACCCTCTTCCACCAACGACGCCACCTGAAGCGAGTGCTGAAAGGTGCCGGGAGCCTTCTCGGCAAGCTCGCGCAACAACGACTGGTTGGTGTCGCAAAGCTCCAGCAGGGTTATGTTGGTAACGAAGCCGAATATCTTCTCAAACAGATATATGAGCTGATAGAGCGCCAGCAGCAACACCACGTTGCCGAAAAACCACAGCAGGTCGAGCCACTGTATCGACGAAGCCCCCTGCTGGTGCATCACCGACACGGCAATGTATGAGAGTATGTATGCCGACAGCACGGCAGCCGTCGATATGAACACCCTGGCACGGTGATATGCGTTTTGCAGCACGAATATACCCGTAAGGCCCGAAAAGAGGTTTATCGCAAAGGTGTCGAACGGGTTTTCGGTCACAATGGAGCATATCAGCAAAATGGGCACATACTCCAATATCGACATGCGTATGTCGTAAAAGGTGACGATAAACAAGGGCACCACCGCATACGGTATCAGGTATATGCTCATCAGCGGTATGTTTTCCACCGCAACGGTTATTATCATCATCATCAGATAGATGAACAGCAAAAAGAGCACATAGCTGAAGTTTAGCGAAAAGCCGTTTCTGAAATATATCAGAAACATGTATGCCAGCGACATCACTATCGACACATAGAGCAGGTTGCCGGCGAAATCGGCCAGGAAGCTGCCATGCTTGCGGCTCAGCATATATTCGCTCTTGAACGAGTCGAGCATGTCGGCGGTGTAACCCTCTATCACCTCGCCTTTGCTTATTATGCGTGTGCCTTTGGTCACGAAACCTTTGGTGGCCGACAGTTTGGCTCGTCCCTCTTCGGCGGCTATGGAGGTCAGCCTGTCGTTGTAATGGATGTTGGGCACTATGTAACGGTCGAAACGCATGCCCGAGGTGTCTATGCCGAAGTTGTTTTTGAGCATGCCTCCCAGCGACATGCCGGCCTCGCGGGGCGTGTACAGGTTGGCGCGCGCAAAGGTCGATATGTCGCCGCCGTCTATCAGCCTTATAAGCCCGTCCGACGAGAAATTTTCGGTTCGGGCTATTATGCCGGCGCCGTATATCTGCAACAGCTTGCGACGCAACACCGCCTTTATCCTGTCTGCCGACTCCTCGCCCATGCCCGGTATGTGCAGGTTTTCGTCCAGCGAGGCGGCCATGCGCGCGGCCGTTGTGGTGTCGCGGTTATATATGGGTATGAATGTCTCGTTGAAGTGCTTGAGGTCGGCCTCTCTCTCGGCCGAACTTTTGAGCACGGGGAAGTCGAACGGGGCGTCGAGGTCACCGTAATTCCATGTGTCTCCACGGTGGTAATCATACCTGAACACCGATCCCAACGGCATTATGGCCGCAAGTGCGAGCGTCGCCACTGCAAAGGCGATCAACGTTTTTGACTTTGTTCTCATATTGATAGAGTTCTCTTTCTCGTTTTACCGTCCCCCCTGTGTGCAAAGGCCCCGTTATCCGCCTATCTTCTCACCTAACTTCTTGAAGCCGTCGCCGAGTGTCTCGTGGGCGTTGACCACGACCATGAACACCGCCGGGTCGACATCTTTGATGTATGACTGCACCAAGGCCAGCTCACGACGCGATATCACCACGAATATCATCCTCTTGTCGGCGTCGGTGTACATGCCGTTGGCCTTGATGTATGTGCCGCCACGCTCTAATTTGTCGAGCACATAGCGGCGTATCTCTTCGTGCTTGTCTGATATTATAAACAGCAGCTTGTCGCTCGATGCACCGCCTATTATATAGTCTATCATCTTGGTGGCCACAAAGATGGTGATGATGGAGTAAAGTGGCAGCTTCCAGTCGCCGAACACCAGCAGACCCACCGCCACTATTATCGACTCCACCGTCATGATGCTCCTCGATAACGGCATGTGCAGAAAGCGCGACACTATCATTGACACCACGTCGGTGCCTCCCGATGTGGCATTGGCCTTGAACACCAGCCCTAACCCCGTGCCCGACACCACGCCGCCGAAGAGGGCGGCCAGAAACATGTCGCCGGTGAGGTCTATGTGTCCGCCCAGCATGGTGGCAGGGTCTTCGCCGCACAGCCATGTCAGCAGGTTCATGAGCAACGGCGTCACTATGGCCACCACTATGGTGCGAATGCCGAATTGCGAGCCGAACACCCACACGGCGGTTATCAGAAGCGGTATGTCGAACATCAGACCGAACGTACCCACCTTTATGTCGGGGAATATGCTGTGGAGTATTATGCCGAGGCCGTAAACACCGCCGGGCACAATATTGTAAGGGTTTATGAAAAAGACGTAACCTATGGCAATGGCAACCGAGCCGCCCAATATCATGGCCCATGACAAGAGCCATTTGCGACTGAACGGCACATTGTCGGGCACCAGTTCTGCCGGTATTATCTTATCTGTCGACATGTTGTTGTGTTTTGTTCGCTTGCCGGCCCGACGCACACCCATAGTCAGGCAGTACAATGCGGCGATTTCTTGGGACAAAGATACGATTAAGCGAGGGTAAAAGCAAACAATAGTTTGGTTTTGCCCTCGCTTAATCG
>CAMRVW010000095.1 GCA_947054185.1 uncultured Rikenellaceae bacterium
CCTCGGCCGCCCTGCCTAAACAGAAATATGCGGGGGATAACAAATGTTTTCGTTTATCGCTGTCCCGCAAATAAAAGTTAGTCTGCGGACAAAACTGTGATGCATAAAAACAGTCAGGTAAAACCTCGCGGCAAAATAGTGCCGATATCAAAAGTCGCGGGGGAACAGCCTGACAGACAATAGTTCTGCCGCACCAAGCCTGTTGAGAGTAAGAGCCGTGTGGGGTAAAATTGGGGATTCGGCAAGTATTGGTGTATGCCCGTTATGCTTTGCCGCAACTCTTCCGTTTATGTTTGCCACTCTGTCCTTATTTGTTTCTCATTGCCACCACACCCTTTCTGCGCAGTGGTCATGGCCCTTGTTTAAATATCATTCAGGCGCAGACCTCATGGGCCAAAAACGGGAAATCAGATAAAGGTGTAAGACCCAAGTCGAAACACCTTTATCTGATTTCCCGTACTTTCCCTTTAGTTTAGTTGTTCCTCAAAAATATCAAAACGGGGTCTGTGACCCCTCCCCCGGAAGGGCCGCCGGAGGCAGTGCCAGCAAAATAAACAGCAGTCCCCGCAAAGCAAAACGGCCGTTGCGGCAAAAAAAACACCCCATTAACCACCCGTCACCGTCTCTGCCATACGGCGCCACGAGAATCGTTCTTTTTCGACGGCTATATTGGCTCTTAGGGCTGCATTGATGTCGGCATTGAAGCATCGTTGCATCGCCTCCGCCAAGCCATCCTTGCCGACCACATAACCCACCCTGCCGTCGGGCACTATCTCGGGCAACCCACCCACGGGGGTCACTATCATGGGGGTGCCGAAATGATAGGCTATCTGAGTCACTCCGCTCTGTGTGGCCGTCTTATAGGGCTGCACTATCATGTCGGAGGCACAGAAATATGCAGCCACCATGACATCGGGTATGAATCGGTCATGCACCACCACGCTGTCAGATATGCCCAGAGACTCTATCAGTTGCATATACGCTGATTTGTCGGCATAAAACTCGCCTGCCACCAACAGCGTCTTCCCCTTGGCGCCATCGCTCTCTTTGTAATAGGCCCATGCCTCGAGCAGGTCGTCCAATCCCTTATAATCACGTATAAGGCCGAAAAAGAGCGCATAGCGTTCCGACGGGTCGAGGCCTATGAGGTCGCATGCCCGGACGCGCTCTATGGGTTCACCGTAATTGGAATATATGGGATGCGGAGCGAAAGAGACCGGCTTGCCGCTGTCGAACATGGCCAATTCGCCTTCGACCTGACGACTCATGCAGACGAAACGATCTGCCGAACCGATAAAGTAACGCGTGAGCATATTGTCATAGAAGTGACGCTCATGCGGTATTATGTTGTCGGCCAAGGCCACCACCTCTATGCCTGCCTTGCGCACCATGCGACACACGCTCCCGAGCGCCGGGGCGAGGTATGGCGACCAGTAACGCACGAAGAGCATGTCGGGGCGGCGACGTTTTATCTCGCCTGCCGTCTTTAGCCAGCTCCACGGCGCTATCGAGTTCAACATGCGGTCTATGACAAGATCGTCGGGTGCGGGCGAATCGCTGTATTGGGTCTTGCCGGGGAAGAGAAACGAGGGGTATTGAAGCGTAAAGGTTATTATCTCGACATCATGCCCCATGTCGGACAACTGGCGGGCCAACATCTCGTTGAACGAAGCTATGCCCCCGCGATAGGGATGAGCCGTACCAAGAAAAACTATCTTCATATCAATCTTTTATTACTCGCAATGGGCATGAAAGGCCGCAAAAATCAAAAAAGTTCAAACAGCCATGAAACGACCCCCAAAAACCTAAAAGGCAGAAAGCCTCGAACAACCTCAAAACAGGCAATAAAGCCCCTGAAAAATAACCACGAACAGCCTCCAAAATCTCACAAAAGCCCCTGTCAACAAAACCTTGCGCAGCATGATTTTACAACAAGCCGTGGTCGAGAATCTTCTTGACGGCCCCTTTGCCGCCGAGCACAAAACTGCGGGCCGCCTCGGCTCTTGAGCGCATGATATCAGGGTTGTCGAGCAGCCTGCCGAGCCATGTTATCGCCTCGTCAGACGACGATAGCGACCGTGCGGCTCCCGCCTCTATAAGGCCTATCGCCTCACTGAAGCGCTTGTAATTGGGTCCGAATGCTATGGGCATGCCGAAGGTCGCCGCCTCAAGAGTGTTATGTATGCCCACGCCGAAACCTCCTCCTATATAGGCTGCAAAACCGTACCGATAAACGCGCGAGAGCTGGCCTATGGTGTCGAGAATCATCACCCGTGCCGAAGAGGCCCCTCCGGCAGCGTCATAGTCGGTGAAACGCACCACCGATGCCCCGAGTGACGATATACGCTCGCAAAGCGACATTATCTTGGCATGCCCCAGCTCATGGGGGGCTATGATGAAACGTATGCCGGGATAAGCGGCTATGAGCTCGACTATGATATCGTCGTCGGGCGGCCATGTACTGCCGGCCACGAACACCTTGTCGTCGCCCACGAAGTCGACAACGCGCGCATCGGGCAGTGCGGCGGTCTCGACAATCTCTATGACACGGTCGAATCGCGTGTCGCCGCACACGGTGACATTATCTATCCCCACAGAGGCCAGCAGCAGACGTGACTGTTCGTTCTGCACGAAGAGGTGGTCGAAACAGCGCAACAGCCTGCGATAACCGCCTCCGTAAGTGCGGAAGAAGAGCTGCGAGGGCGAGAATATGGCCGAAACCACATAGGTGCGCACACCGCGCCGTCTCAATGCCGTAAGGTAATTCTTCCAAAACTCATACTTTATGAACACCGCCACCTCGGGATGGGCAATGTCGAGAAAACGTCGTACACGACCGGGCGTATCCAATGGCAGATAGAATATATAATCGGCCCCCTTGTAATCTTTGCGCACCTCATAGCCCGATGGCGAAAAGAATGTAAGCAATATCTTGTGACCGGGGTGACGCTTGGCAAATTCCTCAATAAGGGGACGCCCCTGCTCGAACTCGCCCAACGAGGCGGCATGAAACCACGCCACACGGTCGGTGGGCGATATGCTCTCTCTCATGCGGGCGAATATGCGACGCCTGCCTTTGGTCCACGCCGCAGCCTTGGGGTTGAACGGCGATAAAAGTCTTACAACAAGAGCATAAAGCTCCAAAGCCAGATTATAGAGTATCATCCCAATTTTACGATCAGTCTGTTTGCAAGTTCTTCAAATATGCGAGTGGTCTGCGGCTCGGTCAGGGCGGCAGGCTCTCCGGTGTCGCCACCGTCTGCCACGCCCATTATCAGAGGCACCTGTGCCAGCAGCTCCACACCCTCGCGCTCGGCCAGTGGAGCCACACCCTCGCGTCCGAATATGTAATAGCGGTTGTCAGGCAACTCGCGCGGGGTAAACCACGACATATTCTCCACAATGCCCAGCACGGGCACATTCACCTTTTCTGCCCTGAACATGGATATGCCTCTCAATACATCGGCCTGCGCCACCTGCTGCGGGGTGCTCACGATAAGCGCCCCCTCTATGCCCAGCTCCTGTATCACCGTAAGGTGTATGTCGCCCGTTCCCGGCGGCAGGTCTATCAGCAGAAAGTCGAGCTCGCCCCATGCCGTCTGGTTCATAAGCTGGCGTAATGCGTTGGTGGCCATGGGTCCGCGCCATACCAAGGCATCCTCGGGCTTTATGAAGAAGCCTATCGACATCACCTTGACGCCGTAACGCTCGGCCGGCTCGATAGACTCGTGCCCCTCATGACCTGAGGCGACAGGCAGATAGCCCTCCAAGGCGAACATCTTGGGCATGCTCGGGCCATATATGTCGGCGTCGAGCACACCCGTCCTGTAACCGAGCCGCGAGAGGGTCACAGCCAGCGATGCCGTCACCGTCGACTTGCCCACGCCGCCTTTGCCCGACGATATGGCGATTATGTGTTTTACGGCCCTCGCCACGGGTGCCGGCGTCTCTCTTTTGACTGCTTTGGGTGCAGGCTCCTTAATGAGTACCGTTATCTGTGTGCCGGGGAACACCTCGTCGATGGC
Source organism: uncultured Rikenellaceae bacterium (assembly GCA_947054185.1). Taxonomy (GTDB): domain Bacteria; phylum Bacteroidota; class Bacteroidia; order Bacteroidales; family Rikenellaceae; genus CASDZP01. The sequence continues at coordinate 4,026 of CAMRVW010000095.1, forward strand.
AGCAATGGCAGCTTTCTTTATGGCCGGAGCAAAAGGATCGCGCGCACGGGTCAGCGCCAATGTGAAACGCACCGTCTCCCCGTCTGCCTCAAGGCCCTCAACCATACCGGCAGAGACAATGTCACAACCGTGCTCGGGATGAACCACGGTCGACAACAGAGCTGTTATCTCCTCTTTAGTCATATATCTCGTGTTTATCGATTATGCTTGTCTGTCATTTGTCCGGCTTTCCCCGGCAAAAGTTTTGTTTTCCATCGAAGGCTCCGGATGCTCTCAAAGCCATGCTTGATAACCCGGCAACCACGCCTTCGGTCCCCGCCCCGTTTACATCTGATGTCCGTTACCGCTCTTATCCGGCATCACCGGACACAGGTAAGCCCAAAGGCCCGTGCCCACGGTGACCGCCCTCAGGTGTCGTTTTTTCAATAAAAAATCGTCCGATCGCCAGATACAAAGATATTTTATTTATTTTTACAAAATTGAATTATTCTTAAAAATAAATATATGAAGCAGTTTTTAAAGAACGTTCTCGCCTGTATCGTTGCCATTGTCGTGTGCGGCACCGCCAACATGGTTTTCATGCTTACGCTGATTGTAATGTTCAACCTATCATATAAATCGGATGCCACCCACCGGTCTGTCAAAAGGGGCAGTGTGCTTGAGATAACTTTGAGAGAGAGCATCTCAGACAACCCGTCACAGCCTCCGGTATCGGCCTCGCTCTTTACCGGCAGGGTGTCGGTCAACAGGCAGATGGCGCTGCTCGATGTCGTACAAGCCATAGAGACGGCAGCCACAGATAGCCGTATAGATGCGATATATCTCAATATAGACACTCCTGTATCAATAGGTATTGCTTCCATGTCGGAGATACGCAAGGCGCTGAGCATGTTTGCCGCCTCGGGCAAGCCCATAATAAGCTATGCCGACAGTTATTCGCAAAGCTCTTATTATCTCAGCTCTGTCTCTGACCGCATCTATCTCAACCCGGCAGGCTCACTCGAATGGCAGGGCATGGCCTCGGATGTGATATTCTTCAAAGGCCTGCTCGACAAGATGGATGTGCACCCGCAGATCATACGCCACGGACGGTACAAAAGCGCCATAGAGCCCTTCACCGAGACGACCATGAGTCCGGAGAGCCGCCACCAGTCAGAGGTGCTGGTAAAGTCGATATGGAGCAACATCGTCTCCGAAATATCGGCCTCGCGCTCCATCGACTCGGCGGCGCTTCAGAAGTATGCCGACGAGCTTTCGGTATATTCGCCGCAAAAGGGCGTCGAGACAGGCCTTATAGACTCGCTTCTTTACCGCGACCAAATGACGGAGGTGCTGACATCGCTCTTGGGCGACAACCACACCCTGCTCTCTTTTGCCGACTATGTCGCCGCATGCTCGACCGCCTCAACGGCACCGGGCGACCGCATAGAGGTAATATATGCCGAGGGCGACATTGTCGACGGCACAGGCCGGCGAGGCGAGGTCGGCAGCCATTCTCTGTGCGAGGCCTTGGAGGAGGCATGCGACGACGACAACGTCAAAGCCGTGGTGTTGCGCATCAACAGCCCGGGCGGCTCGGCCATGGCTGCCGACATAATAGCCCGTCAGGTGAGCCTGCTGCAAAAAGAGAAACCCGTTGTGGTATCCATGGGCGATTATGCCGCCTCGGGCGGTTATTATATCGCAGCTCCCGCCGACATAATATGTGCCGACCACGCCACCATCACAGGTTCCATAGGCGTGTTCGGCCTTAGCTTCGACATAGGCGAAGCGCTCGAAGAGCACCTCGGGGTGACTCACTCCACTGTCAAGACCAATGCATACGCCGATATGGGCAATATGATGAGGCCCATAAGCCGCTATGAACAAAAACGTCTGCAATCGTCTGTCGACCGCACATACGACCGTTTCGTGGCTGTGGTGGCAGAGGGTCGCAACCTCAGCCGCGCTTATGTTGACAGCATTGCCCAAGGGCGTGTGTGGAGCGGTGCCGACGCCGTCGACATAGGTCTGGCCGACACCTATGGAGGGCTGTCGGAGGCTGTGTTGTTGGCAGCCGAGGCAGCCGGACTCGGCGATTACACCATAACCACCCGCAACAACGGGCAGAAACATATCAGCCTTTTACTCAAACTATTTGAAGAAAACGTGCTGGCAGAGTCCGATGACATGACGCTCTTTATGAAACGCACCGAAGAACGTCTGCGCCGCATGGCCCGCCACAACAACAAGGTAATGGCACTCATGCCATTCGAAATGAGGAGGCTTTAAAAACCGGGGCCGCATCGTGTAAGAACGGGCAATGATCTTTCCGCATCAATCACGGGCCATTTCCTGAAACACGGAATGCGGCAGATACATTTTAATAACAGAGACAAAGAGCTGTGATATGGCTAAGGTAAAGAAAAGTTGGTTTTGTAAAAATTGCGGCAACGAGTCACCCAAATGGCTCGGCCGCTGTCCCGACTGCGGCGAGTGGAACACCTTCGTTGAAGAGGTGGTGGCCTCAGACCCCAAAAGGACGCGTTACAGCGAGCAGGCCTCGGGTGTTGCCGAGCGTTCGCGCCCCGTGTTGCTCGGTGAGGTTCAACAACAAAACCTCATACGCATAGACATGGGTTACGGCGAGGTCAACCGTGTGTTGGGCGGAGGACTGGTACCCGGCTCTCTCATACTGCTGGGTGGCGAGCCCGGCATAGGCAAGTCGACTCTCAGCCTTCAACTGGCCATGCAGCCCCACGGCCTTACCGTGCTCTATGTCTCGGGCGAGGAGAGCCCCGAACAAATAAAGATACGTGCCGACAGGTTGGGCACAATCAGCGACAACTGTTACCTTCTGGCCGAGACATCGTGCGACTCCATCATAAACAGCATGCGCCAAATGAGGCCAGGCATGGTGGTCATAGACTCCATACAGACCCTCTATAGCGACACCATAGAGTCATCGCCCGGCGGCATCGCCCAGATACGCGAGTGCGCCGCCATACTCATGCGTTATGCCAAAGAGACGGCAACACCCATATTCATAATAGGCCATATAACCAAAGACGGCACCATTGCCGGCCCCAAGATATTGGAACACATCGTCGATGTGGTGCTTCAGTTCGAGGGCGACCCCAACAACATATACCGTCTTTTGAGGAGCATAAAGAACCGTTTCGGCGCCACATCAGAGATAGGCGTATTCGAGATGCGCTCGGAAGGACTCGTGGAGGTGCTCAACCCCTCGGAGATACTGCTCACCCATCACGACGAACCCCTGAGCGGCATAGCCATAGGAGCGACACTCGACGGCGCACGTCCCTATCTGATAGAGGCACAGGCTCTGGTGTCGACAACCGCTTACGGCACACCGCAACGCACCACCACAGGCTTTGACGGCAAGCGTCTGAGCATGTTGCTCGCCGTGATAGAAAAGCGGCTCAACTTCCGCATGGGCTCAAAGGATGTGTTTCTCAACATAGCCGGAGGCTTCAAGGTCAACGATCCCGGGCTCGACGCCGCCGTCGTGGCTTCGGTGCTCTCGTCGGCTCTCGACAAACCCATACCCGAGAGCACCGCCTTTGCCGGAGAGATAGGGTTGTCGGGCGAGATAAGGCCCGCATCACGCACCGAGGCCCGCATAGTGGAGGCCTCACGGCTCGGGTTCGACAAGATAGTCGTGTCGTCATACGCCCGCAAGGCTCTCTCCAAACTGTCGTTCGACATAGAAGTGATATATGTCGGCAAAATAGAAGAACTCGCACGACACATCGCAAACAGCTGAAAGGTCTCGTGAAAGATATGGTTTGCCGAAACTGCCGTTTGTTTGCGGCCACTGCCGTTTATTTTGCCGGCACTGCCTCCGGCGGCCCTTCCGGGGGAGGGGTCACGGAGGGGTCTCAGACCCCCTTTTGATATTTTTGAGAGCAAAGACTAATAGGATAATGTCATAAATGTGTAAGACGCATGTCGAAACACATTTATGACATATCTGTTTTCTGCCCTTGGGCTGAATGCCTAAAGTATGTCAAAACAGGGGCATGACCTCTCGCGGAAAGGGTGTGGAAGACAGAGCGGCAAACAAAAGTGGGGCAGTGCGAAGTATGCCGTAAG
>CAMRVW010000096.1 GCA_947054185.1 uncultured Rikenellaceae bacterium
TGTGTAAAGGTGTGAGACCTAAGTCGAACATCTTTACACATAACTTTCGTACTTACTCCTTAGTTGTTCCTCTATACCTCAAATCGGGGTCCATGACCCCTCCCCCGGAAGGGCCGCCGGAGGCAGTGCCGGCAAAATAAACCGCACTCCCCGCAACGATCGCTATTTCCGAGCCAGGACTCTCTCGACGGCGGCGACGACATCGGGGGTGTCGAGGTGGAACTTGGTCATCAGCTCGTCGGGCTTGCCGCTCTCGCCGAACTGATCGTCCACGGCCACATACTCCATGGGCACGGGTCTGTGACGCGCCAAGAGCTGAGCTATGGAGTCGCCGAGGCCACCGTTCACGAGGTGCTCTTCAGCCGTGACCACACATCCGCACTTGGCTGCGGCCTCAATGACGGCCTGCTCGTCTAACGGTTTGATGGTATGTATGTTGATAAGCTCGACGCTTATGCCTCGCTCTTCGAGTATCTCGCACGCCTCCACGGCTTTCCACACAAGGTGTCCGGTGGCAAATAGGGCCACATCCGACCCCGATATCATCTTAACGGCGCGCCCTATCTCGAACGTCTGGTCTTCAGGCGTGAATACGGGCACGGCAGGGCGACCGAAACGCAGGTAAACGGGGCCGTCGTGATATGCCGCCGCAATTGTCGCCGCCTTGGTCTGATTGTAATCGCAGGGGTTTATGACGACCATGCCGGGGAGCATCTTCATGAGTCCGAGGTCTTCCATCACCTGATGGGTGGCGCCATCCTCACCGAGTGTTATGCCGGCATGCGATGCCGCTATCTTGACGTTGGCGCCGGTATAAGCCACCGACTGACGCACCTGGTCATAGACGCGTCCTGTGACAAACTCGGCAAACGAACCCACAAAGGGTATCTTGCCCGCCTTGGCCAGACCCGACCCGACACTTATCATGTTGGCCTCGGCGATGCCGGCCTGAAAGAATCGCTCGGGAAACTCTTTCTTAAAAGCGTCCATCTTAAGAGAGCCTGTCAAATCGGCACACATGGCAACCACATCGCCACAGCGGCGTCCCACCTCAAGCAGGCCGGCCCCAAAGCCCGAACGGGTATCCTTCTTTTGGGTATATTCAAATCTTTTCATCGAAATCAAATTTAGGTGGACGTTACATATCGCAACAGCCACGTGTCATAACCGAATCAATAATCGCCTATCGTCTCTTCCAGCTGGGCGAGTGCGCGCTGAGCCTGCTCTGCCGAGGGAGCCTTGCCGTGCCATTCGTTGGTTCCGCACATGAAGTCGACGCCGTGGCCCATGTCGGTGCGGGTGAGTATTATCACGGGGCGACCGTTTCCGCAGAGGCTCTGAGCCTGGGCTATCACGCGTTTCATGTCGGCAAAGTCGTGGCCGTCCATGGTGAGCACCTCCCATCCGAAGGCGCGCCATTTGCCCTGATAGTCGCCCAGCGATATCACCTGATCGCAAGAGCCGTCTATCTGCTGGTTGTTCCAGTCTACAAAGGCTATTATGTTGTCTATGCGGTGAGCTGCGGCAAACATGGCGGCCTCCCACACCTGCCCCTCCTGGGTCTCGCCGTCGCCCATGAGCACATATACCTTGTGAGAGTCGCCGTCGAGCTTCTTGCCCAGGGCATGTCCCAACGCCGTCGAGAGGCCCTGACCGAGCGATCCCGATGCCACCCTTACGCCGGGCAACCCTTTGACAGGAGTGGGATGACCCTGCAGACGCGAGCCCAAGGCACGGAAAGTGGCCAGCTCGCTTACGGGGAAATAGCCGCTGCGGGCCAGCACCGAGTACCATACCGGCGATATGTGACCGTTAGAGAGATAGAAGACATCCTGCCCCTTGCCGCTGTCGGTAAAGGTGGCGGGGTCGTGTTCAAGTATCTCGAAATAGAGAAGTGTCATTAGATCGGCCGTACCCAGAGAGCCGCCCGGATGTCCCGATGCGGCGGAGGCCACCATTCGGATGATGTCTCGTCTAACCTGAGTCGACAGACGCGCAAGTTCCGTATTATCCATTATAGTGTTTTAGATTTTTCCGCACCGCAAATATAACTTTTTTCATCGAAACGGCTCCATTTTATCCGCAAAAAAAGCATGGTGCGGGGCTATATGTTCTCCGTCAGTTTCTGCACCACCCTCAGCCTGCTCAAAAACTCCTTGGCGAAGACTCGCAAAACGGTGTATGCGGGGATGGCCAGCAACATGCCCATGACCCCGGCAATAGAGCCTGCGGCCAATATCACGAGAAATATCTCGAGCGGATGAGCCTTGACACTCGAGGCATAGACATAGGGCTGAAGTATTATGTTGTCTATCAACTGGAAGACGGCAAATATTATGGTCAGCTGAAAGGCTATCTCGCCGGCCATGCCCGACGCCTCGGGGGTGGTTATGGCTATCAGTATGCCTATTATGGCACCGAGCAGCGGACCTATATAGGGTATCACGTTAAGAATGGCCGATATGAGGGCTATTATGGTGGCGTCGCCGGCATTGAGACCCGTCACCAGATAGATGGCCACGCCCACCATCACCAGTTTTATGGCCGACTCGACCAGCAGACCTATGAAATAACGCGACAACAGACTTATCGACGAGTCGAGCGCGCGCCGCACATTCTCATCGTAACGGTTGGGAAACAATATGGTGACCCCGTCGATGAAAAGGCTGCTCTCCTTAAGGAAAAAGAAGGTTATGAAGGTAACCGAAAAGGCACCTATCAGAAAGTCGACCACCCCGCCCAACAGCGACCCTATGCCGCTTACGGCGGGCATGACGGCGTTTTTGAGCCATTCCTGAATGGTCTCGCGCAACGGTTTGTCGCCTATGACGTTGACATCTATCGAGAAGCGCTCCTGCATGTAACTCTCGAACGAGGCTATGTAAGCGGAGAATATGTCGACAATGTCACCGTAATTATACTGCGTCAGGGCATGAAACTTACCCAACACCAAGGGCATGAAGAGCGACATTATAAGCACCGTCACCCCTATTATGGCGCACAGTGTGGTTGCGGCGGCGGCCCAGTGGGGAAAGCGCCGTCCCTTTATGGTGACCCTGTCGAGCAACGTCATAAGGGGTCGCCCTATGACCGACAGCACCGCCGATATGAGTATGTACTTTACGATAGAGCGGAAATACCACACCACAAACAGTACTATGGCTGTCACGGCAAGGGCTATGATATAACGGGTCAGCTTGTTCATGCCTCACTGTTTTGGACGGGGTCGAAGCAGGCAATGACACTCTGGCCGCCTTTGACCTTGTCGCCTATGCCCACCGTTATGCGGGTGTCAAGGGGCAGAAAGACATCGACCCTAGAGCCGAACTTGATAAAGCCGCACTTGTCGCTCTGCGAATATTGCGAACCCTCGCGGGCATACGACACTATGCGCTTTGCCATGATGCCGGCGATCTGACGGAAGAGCACCGTGGCATGTTTGGACTCCACCACCGTGGTGGTGCGCTCGTTGTCGGTCGACGACTTGGGATGCCATGCCACCATATACTTGCCGTGGTGATGGCGGAAATATCGCACTATGCCGCTGACGGGAAACCAGTTGGCATGCACGTCCCACACCGACATGAACACCGACACCTGCATCATGTCGCACTTGAAATACTCCTCCTCATAGACACGCTCCACCACAACCACAGTGCCGTAAGCGGGCGAAAACACCTTGGTGTCGTCAACTGCATGATCTATGCGCGGCAGACGGAAAAACCTCACTATGAACAAAAGGAAGAGCGCCGCCGCGGCAATCACAAGCCACGAGAGAGGCGGAAAGATAAAAAGCCATGCCGACAGACTCACCGCCACACATGCGGCCAGGGTCGACAACATAATGGTACGTCCTTCTTTTGAAAGGGTCATATCTTCAATATTAAAGTTTGAATATCACATTGTAAGCAATCCAAAACAGAGGTGCCGCAAAGAGCAGTGCGTCAAAGCGGTCGAGCATTCCGCCGTGCCCCGGTATCACATTACCCGAGTCCTTTACGCCTATAGAGCGTTTTATCATAGACTCGAAAAGGTCGCCCAGCACCGCGCCTATGGCCGTCAGCAGACCCACAAGCGACCACTGCCACATCTGGCCGCCTGCAACAAAGGGCCCTGCCGCAACGGCTGCGGCCACCGTCAGGGCCACGCCGCCTATGCACCCCTCCCATGTCTTGCTCGGCGACAACCTGACAAAGAGCTTGTGACGCCCCATGGTCGAGCCGACCAGAAAAGCACCCACATCGTTTATCCACACCATCACAAAAAGCACGGCCAGCGGCATGCCTCCCAATGTCATGGCCACAGCCGCAGGAGGTGCCGTATATGCCAGCGAAAGCACATCGGCAGCCACACCGCCGAACGGATCATTGCTTTTGGTGTAAAGCTCGGAGGCAAAACGCGCCAACATCATGCCGACGACAGCAAAGGCCACCGCGCAAGAGGCTCCCCACACCGAGAACGACAACATCAAAAGAGCCGACGCGACACACACCGCAACACGCATGGCGCCCTTTCTGCCCATGAGGCCCAGAAGCTCCCACTGACAGCCCACGGCTATGAGCATGAGCATGATATCGCGGCTCCACTTGCACCAAAGCGTCGCCGCCATGATGCCTGCCACCAACAATACACCGCTCAGGGTTCGGGTCAGTATGTTCTTCATGTTAGCCATTGTTGCGTTGTCTTAAGGTGTTATACTCTGTTTATTCAGGTTGTCGCGGGCCCCGTTACGGCATATCCCTCGTCAAAACCATTCTATCGGCACTTTTCCGGCAGCGCCCCTTTTATAAGGAGATTCCACCTGCCCATTCCGTCAGTGCCATTACATCGGCATTTCCCCTTCAGGCCTGTTCCGTCAGCCCCATTAACCCCCTTGTCAGGCTCGCTCCCTTTTATCATCCCCCGGTCAGGCCCCCTTTGTCAGCGGCCTCAGCCTTTGAGCCCCTCGCCATAGTCGACGCGGGCATAATCTGGCTCCGATGGCTCGGAAGTTTCCGTGGGCCCTGAGGTCTCAGATGAACCCGCGGACTCCGAGAGTTCCGTGCCCTCCTGCGCAGGCTCCGGGTTATGGGCAGGCGCTGCGGTCTCGGGGGCGCTGTCGTGGCTCTTGTCGTCGCCAACGCCGGGCATACCCCACGGGCGCTTGCCGAATATGCGTTCCAAATCTTCGGTGAAGACCACCTCTTTGGCAAGCAGCAGCTCGGCCAGCTCGGCCAGCTTGTCTTTGTGCGACGACAATATCTCTGTCGCCATGGCAAACGCCTCTTTCACAAGCATAGAGGCCTCCTTGTCTATCTCGGCGGCACGTCCCTCGCTGTATGGCTTGACAAAGCGGTCGTTATAACCCGAGTCGAAATAACTCATGTTGGGCAAATCGTCGCTCATGCCGTAATAGGCAACCATGGCATAGGCCTGCTTGGTGCATCTCTCCAGATCGTTGAGGGCGCCTGTCGACACCTCGCCGAAGTTGAGCCACTCGGAGGCACGACCACCCAAGGTGGTGGCCATCTGATGCATGAGCTGCAGGCGGGTTACTATCTGACGCTCCTCGGGGTTGTACCAGGCGGCACCGAGGCTCTGACCCCTCGGTATTATGGTCACCTTGATGAGCGGATTGGCATGCTCGAGCATCCAGCTCACGGCGGCATGACCCGCCTCGTGATAGGCTATGATGCGCTTCTCAGAGGCCGTTATTATCTTGTTCTTGCGCTCCAGACCACCTATTATGCGGTCTATGGCGTCGAGGAAGTCCTGCTTGTCGACGGCCGATTTGTCGTGTCGCGCCGCAATAAGGGCCGCCTCGTTGCATACGTTGGCTATGTCGGCACCCGAAAATCCGGGAGTGAGGCTCGAGAGGAAGTCGGTGTCGAGACCATCCTGCAAAGTGAGCTTGCCCAGATATACGGCGAAGATCTGTCGGCGCTCGTTAAGGTCGGGAAGCTCCACATGTATCTGACGGTCAAAGCGTCCGGCGCGCAAGAGGGCCTTGTCGAGGATGTCGACCCTGTTGGTGGCCGCCAACATTATCACCCCGCTGTTGGTGCCGAAGCCGTCCATCTCGGTGAGCAACTGGTTGAGAGTGTTTTCGTGCTCTTCGTTAGAGCCGAAACCGCTCGTTTTGTTACGCGCACGTCCTATGGCGTCTATCTCGTCTATAAAGACGATGCAGGGCGCCTTCTCCTTGGCCTGACGGAAAAGGTCGCGCACACGCGAGGCGCCCACGCCCACGAACATCTCCACGAAATCAGAGCCGCTTATAGAGAAGAAAGGCACACAGGCCTCGCCGGCAACGGCCTTGGCCAAGAGCGTCTTGCCAGTACCCGGAGGGCCCACCAGAAGCGCACCTTTGGGTATTTTGCCTCCCAACTTGCGATACTTCTCCGGATTTTTCAGAAAGTCGACTATCTCCATCACCTCCACCTTGGCCTCCTCAAGGCCTGCCACATCCTTGAAGCTCACTTTCACGCGGTTGTCTTTGTCGAACATCTGCGCCTTGGCACGTCCCACGTTAAAGACGTTGCCACCGCCGCCAACGCCGCCACGGGCACCGCGGGTGAGGAAGAATATGAGGCCGCAGAAGATGGCTATGGGTATGATGGCCGAAAGCAGACCGCCCCACACATTGTCTCGACCCTCGAACTCAAGGGGTATGCGTTTGTCGGCGGGCAGATCGGCCTGCGTCTTCTCGTAATCGTTCTGAAACTTTTCCAAAGAGCCTATGCGCAGGGTAAACTGAGGGCCCCTGTCGGGAATGTTACGATATTTTTCATCCTTACGCATAGTCTTGACATAGCCCTTCTTGAGGGTGACCTCGACGTCTTTGTCGTTGACCACCACAACCCTATCGACCATGCCTTCGTCCAACATCCGTGTGACAACCTCAGGCCAGCTCACCTTTACGGTGTCGCCTGAAGAGGTTATCATGCTGATGCCTATGATAAAAAGGGCGATACATCCGTAAATCCAGAATACGCCCATCTTTGGTTTGCCAGGTTGATTCATCATTTGTGATTTTTTCTTGTAACGGTTTTAATGCCCGCGTTATTGCCGCAACCAAATCAGTCGTACGATTCGTACTTGGCAGAGGGCACATCGCCCCAGAGGTCTTCGAGACGATAGTAATCGCGCGCCTCGGTAAGGAATATGTGCACCATAACGTCGCCATAGTCCATGACCACCCAATAGCCGTTTTGGCGCCCCTCAACCCTTATGGGCTTTTGACCGTTGAGCTCCAACAGCTTGTCCTCAACCTCCACAGACACAGACTCCACATGGGTGGTCGAGTCGGCATTGCAGATGACGAACCAGTCGCAGATGGCTCCGTCGACACCTCTCATATCCAAAGAGATCACCCCCTTGGCCTTCTTGTCGCGAACCGCAGATATTATAACCTCAAGATTACTCATTATCATATACAAATTGAACCACAAAGATATAAAAAATTTTCCTATCGCCACTTAAGAGTAAGTCGCACCCCAAAAAATGTGGTGCGACTTACCATTACGCTCTCCGGCCAACCCGGCTGTCAAGGAGACACAAGGCTAATCCAACATCGTACGCCGGTTTATGGCGTGACGCCCGCCTCCGGTGATGATGAGCACCAAAGCTCCCACGAAATAGAGTCCGACCAGCTCAAGCGACCATCCGCCCGTCGCCCCCAAAGAGGCATATCCGCCCGGATGGTACATGACAGCGGCAACAAGGCAGTTGACAGCCAAAATAAGAGCTCCCAGACGAGTACGCCATCCGAAGATAATCATAAGCGGGGCTATCACCTCACCCACATAGACACCGTAACTCAAAAACGAAGGCAGACCTGCCGCCTCCACAAGATATTTGACCGACCCGATGCCGCCGATAATTTTGCTCAGACCGTGTATCAGCATCATGCCGCCCACACCAAGTCTCAAAACGAGCAATCCCAAATTGATGTTTGTGTTAAGTTTTATCATTTTTTGCAATTTTTAAGTTAGTATGCACCCATTTTTCAAAAACCATGCCATGCCTCGGAAACGGGTTGTCGGTTTGCGAACACTGCTCCGTTTTGGTTTACCGGCACTGCTGTTATTGTTTTGCGGGAACTGCCTCCGGCGGCCCTTCCGGGGGAGGGGTCACGGAC
>CAMRVW010000097.1 GCA_947054185.1 uncultured Rikenellaceae bacterium
ACTCATCATTTGAAAATAAAAAATGCTCCCTTTACGAGAGCATTTTTTATTCATCGACGGGCATTGAATCCATCGGATAGGGCGGCGGTTATAGTTTTCGAGCCACCTCTATCTCTTCATAGCCCTCTATTATATCGCCAATCCTTATATCGTTGTAATTCTCGATATTCAGACCGCACTCAAGACCCGATACCACCTCCTTGGCGTCATCCTTGAATCGCTTGAGCGACCCGAGTTTGCCGGTGTATATCACGATACCGTCTCGAATTATGCGCACCTTGGTGTTTCGGGTTATCTTGCCCTCGCGCACCAGACAGCCTGCCACGGTGCCCACCTTCGATATCTTGAAGGTCTCCATAACCTCGACAGAGCAAACGATCTCCTCTTTGATCTCGGGAGCAAGCATGCCCACAATGGCATCCTTTATCTCGTTTATCGCATCGTAAATTATCGAATAGGTCCTTATCTCTATCTCCTCTTTCTCGGCCAGCTTGCGGGCGCTCGACGACGGACGCACCTGGAAGCCTATTATCACCGCATTGGAAGCCGCTGCAAGCAACACGTCCGACTCCGATATCTGACCCACGGCCTTGTGTATCACGTTCACCTGCACCTCTTCGTTAGAGAGCTTGAGCAGAGAGTCGGTCAGTGCCTCCACCGAGCCGTCCACATCACCCTTTATAATGGTGTTGAGCTCCTTGAACGACCCTATGGCGATGCGTCGGCCTATCTCGTCGAGCGTTATGTGCTTCTGTGTCTTGAGGCCCTGCATGCGTTGCAGCTGCTCGCGTTTGTTGGCAATCTCACGTGCCGAGCGGTCATCCTCCATTACGTTGAATGTGTCGCCGGCCTGAGGTGCTCCGTTCAGACCGAGCACCAGCACGGGTGTCGACGGAGTGGCCTCGGCCTTTTTCTGGCCTCGCTCGTTGAACATGGCCTTGACACGTCCGGTGTTGTTGCCCGCAAGCATCACATCGCCGATGCGCAATGTACCTCCCTGCACCAATACGGTCGACACGTAACCGCGTCCTTTGTCGAGAGACGACTCTATGATTACGCCGTTGGCCCGTTTGTCGGGGTTGGCCTTAAGGTCGAGTATCTCGGCCTCGAGCAACACCTTCTCCAGGAGGGCATCGACACCCATACCTTTCTTGGCCGATATCTCCTGACACTGATACTTGCCGCCCCACTCCTCGACAAGGTAATTCATGGCCGCCAACTGTTCGCGTATGTGGTCGGGGTTGGCACCCTGCTTGTCTATCTTGTTGATGGCAAAGACGATGGGCACACCTGCTGCCGAAGCATGGTTTATCGCCTCCACCGTCTGAGGCATGACGCTGTCGTCTGCCGCAATTATTATTATGGCCACATCGGTCACCGACGCACCGCGCGCACGCATGGCCGTAAAGGCCTCGTGACCGGGGGTGTCGAGGAATGTTATGCGTCTGCCGTCTTCCATCTTGACGCTGTATGCGCCTATGTGCTGGGTGATACCGCCGGCCTCGCCCTCTATGACGTTACTCTTGCGAATGAAGTCGAGCAGAGAGGTCTTACCGTGGTCGACATGACCCATCACGGTAACGATGGGCGGACGTGCCACAAGGTCGGCAGGGTCATCCTCGCTCTCGGCAATCTGCTCTTGTATCTCAACTGTCACAAAGTCAACTTTAAAGCCGAACTCCTCTGCCACAATCACAATGGCCTCGGCATCCAATCGCTGGTTTATAGACACCATAAGGCCGAGATTCATGCAGGCGGTGATAACCTCGGTCACAGACACATCCATCATCTTGGCCAAGTCGCTTACCGTCACGAACTCGGTGAGCTTAAGTGTGTTGCGCTCTTGCTCTAATCGCTCCTGCTCTTCGTTCATGCGGGCGCTTATGGCGTCGCGCTTGTCCTTGCGGTATTTCGAACTTTTAGACTTGTTGCCCTTAGAGGTAAGGCGAGCCAAAGTGTCCTTTATCTGTTTCTGTACATCCTCGTCAGACACCTCGGTGTGTACCGGCGCCTGCTTCTTGCCTCCCTTGTTGTGCTTTTTGGAAGCTGCGGGCTGCTGGCTTTGGGAGTTGTTGCGACCGTTTCCGCCACGCTGTGCCCCGTTCTGCGAGGGTTGTGAGTTCTTGGGGTCGTTGATGTCGACCTTAGAGTCTTTCTTTATGCGTTTGCGCTTGTTTTTCTTCGATGCGGCGCTGTCAGACCTTTTCTCTATCGTCGACAGGTCTATCTTGCCTATGATCTTGGGCCCCGACAGTTTGCTCTCATCGTTGCGGAATATGTCGTCTTTCTTCTCGGCCATGCGTTCGTCGAAGGTCTTGTCCGAAACCACGCTCTCGGTCACCGTCTCTGCCGGTACGGCCTTTACCTCGGAGAGGCTCTCTTCGGGCTTCTCCTCTTTCTTGGGAGCAGGTGCAGGGGTTGACGGCTGAGCCTCCGGTGCGGGCTTCTCGGCGGGCGCCTCCTTGACGGGTGCCGGTTTCTCCTTCTCTTTGTTCTCGGCGACAGGTTCGCTCTTGGGCGCTTTGCCTTTGTCGAGGTCTATCTTGCCCACTATCTTGGGGCCTCGCAACGTTACCGGCTCTTTCTCGACGGGAGCCGCTTTTACGGTCACCTCGACAGCCTCTTCTTCGGGCTGATCCTTGATGTCGTTGAGTGATACAGTCTCGTTTTTAGTCTTGATCTTTTCCTTTATGTTGATCTTTTCGACCGCCTTGTCGCTGCCGAATTTTTCCACAATAAGATTATAGGCTTTATCGTCTATGATAGAGTTAAAACCGTGTTCGAGAGTAATCCCTTTGCTTTCGAGAAACTCGATGATGGTGTTGTGACCGACTTTGAGTTGCCTGGCGATCGAGTTGATTCTCAATTTTTTTTCGTTAGCCATATTTTTTCTTTCTTTCGGCGCTAATTAGGGGCGTATATTTTTTTCACGCCCTCTTGTGGTTTGTGGTTGATAAAGGTAACGATTATTGCTTAAAAAAGCAAATCGCAGGTTTTTTTCTATTCAAACTCCGATTTGAGTATGCCCACCACCTCTTCAACGGTCTCCTCTTCGAGGTCCGTAAGGTTAACCAGATCTTCGACGCTGTATTTGAGAACGCTTTTGGCCGTGTCGCAACCTATCTTCTTGAACTCGTCTATTATCCAGCCCTCTATCTCGTCGGTAAACTCCTTAAGGTCGACGTCGTCCTCCTCTTCATCTTCCGTGTCTCGATAAACGTCTATGTTATAGCCTGTTAACATAGATGCTAATTTTATGTTAAGGCCACCTTTGCCTATGGCCAACGACACCTCCGAAGGTTTAAGGTGCACCGATGCGCTCTTCTCCTCTTCGTTTATGGTTATAGAGGTTATCTTGGCGGGGTTGAGTGCGCGTTGTATGAGCAACTGCGTGTTGGAGGTGTAATTTATCACGTCAATGTTCTCGTTTCGCAGCTCACGCACTATGGTGTATATGCGGGCACCTTTCATGCCCACGCAAGCGCCCACAGGGTCTATGCGTTCATCGTAAGACTCCACTGCCACCTTGGCGCGCTCGCCCGGTATGCGCACAATCTTTTTGATGCTTATAAGGCCGTCGAATATCTCGGGCACCTCGTTTTCAAACAGACGCTCGAGGAACTCGGGAGCCGTGCGCGAGAGTATGATCACGGGGTTGTTGTTGCGCATGTCAACTCTGTAAACGATAGCTTTTATCGAGTCGCCTTTGCGGAAGAAATCGGTGGGTATCTGCTCTGAGCGGGGGAGCACCAGTTCGTTGTCCTCATCGTCGAGCACCAATATCTCTTTCTTCCATACCTGATACACCTCGCCGGTGATCACCTCGCCTATGCGTTCTTTGTATGTGTTGTAAAGGTTGGCCTTCTCGAGGTCGAGTATGCGCGATGCCAGGTTTTGACGCAACGACAATACGGAGCGTCGCCCGAACGAGCTTAGCTTTATCTCTTCGGCCACCTCTTCGCCCACCTCATACGAGGGGTCTATCTTCTTGGCCTCCGAGAGCGCTATCTCGGCGTTTTCATCCTCCACCTCATCATCTGCCGTTACCACGCGGTTGCGCCATATCTCGAAGTCGCCCTTGTCTAAGTTGATGATGATGTCGAAGTTTTCATCGGTCTCGTAAGTCTTGATGAGCATGTTTCTGAAAACATCTTCCAACACGCTGACCATGGTCGCCTTGTCGATGTTTTTCAGCTCTTTGAACTCGGAAAAACTGTTGATCAGATTGAGGTTATCCATTTTTTTATCGTTTTTATTTTTATTCGTCTCGTTAGTTCGGCACACTTGATACATACCGGGCCTGGTGCTTTGTTTCAGACACTTGCAAGTGTTGCCTTTTACATCGCGACACCGTTTGCGGATGGGCTTCCGCTCTTTGTCTGCTTATTGTTCGTGTCTCAGGTTGTCTGCTTACTCCGCATTGGGATTGCTTTGTATCCTTGCTTCTCGAGCTTACTCCTTTTCGCCTTGCTTTTCACCTCTGCCGTCCGTGGGACGTACTTTGTGCCGTTGTCATGCCGTTTGGGTGGTATCGCACAGACACTGCGGAGGTCAGAAATGAAGTTTTGCCGTTTTTATCGCAGAGAAGGGGATGACGCGCTTCTGTTGGGTCTCCACCTTTCTCTTTTTACCCTCCACGGCTATCTTTTCGGTGTATGTCACGGTAATGCCTTCGTCGGTGACCTCGTCGAGAGTGGCCGTCAGTTTGTGGCGAGACCCCTCCTCGATTATGTCGAGCGTACGCGATATGTTTTTACGATACTGCAAAGGGTGACTCAACGGCTCCGATATGCTTGCCGAACCCACTGTCAGCTCGAAGTCCTCTTCGTCGCGGTCGAGCTTGCTCTCAATAAAGCGGCTTGCCTCAATGCACGTGTCTATCGTCACTCCCTCCATGCTGTCGAGAGTCACCTCTATAACCGAGGAGGCACTGCATTTGAGCGATATAAGCACAATCTCTTTGCCGTCAAGATACTCCGATACAGCCTGTTCGACTCTCTCTTTAAGTGTCATATGTGTTTGATTTTCAGAAGTTTACCTACGAAACGAGGGGCCCTAAGCCCCTCGTTTCATGTACAAATATAATTATAATTTCGTAAAAAACAAAAAGATATGCAGTTAAGTTGCGTCTAATCATATAAAAACGTCATTGTCTGCTTTCAAACGAGCTTATTATGCCATGTGCCCGTCTCCAAAGCACTTCCGTTTATTGTTGGTCTATATGGCGCGTCATCGCTCTTGCCTTTTAACCCTTTTCGTCTTTGGGTTTTGTCGCTCCATTGTCATTATTGCATCGGGTTTCTGAGCTTCCGGCTTCCCCTGGGCCATTGTTCGGCCTTGCCGTTAAACTATATATACTTTTGTCCGCCCCTTGTTTGTCCGCCCCTTGTTTCTCAGCCCCTTGTTTCTCAGCCCCTTGTTTCTTGACTCTTTGTTTCTTAGTACCCTGACTCTTGTTGCTCAGCCCCCTGTTTATTTGTTCCCCGCCTGTCTCTCGGCCCCCTGTTTATTTGTTCCCCGCCTGTCTCTCGGCCCCTTGTTCCTCAGCTCCTGTTCCTCAAGCCCTTTGTCCATTGGTTCTTGGCCCCTTGTTTAGCCCCCGGGGAAAATAGAAGGAGAGCTTGCGCCCTCCTTCTGTTTAGTCTATCTCCTCATCTTTTTTCTTGGGGTTGTAAGGCTTGATGATGCCTCGCTTCGACGAACGCACGAAGTTTACAATCAGGTCTCTCTCGGGCGTTACGGGCAAGCTGGCTTCAATCTCGCTGCAAGCGTTGGAGTAATTGAGGCCGCTCTGGAATAGTATGCGGAAGATGTCCTGAATGTGGGCTATCTGCTCCGATGTGAAGTTGCGTCGTCTCAGGCCTATGAAGTTGGCACCCACGAACGATACGGGCAGGTGCGCCGCTTTGACATAGGGAGGTATGTCCTTGCTTATGAGCGATCCGCCGCTCGACATGGAGTGCTCGCCTATGCGCACGAACTGATGCACTGCCGAGTGACCGCCGAGTATGGCCCAGTCGCCCACCTCAACCTCGCCTGCCAACGACACGTTGTTGACCAATATCACATGGTCGCCGACCACACAGTCGTGAGCCACATGAGCATAAGCCATTATCAGGCAGTTGCTTCCCACCACGGTCTTGCCCTTGGCCGCCGATCCGCGGTTTATCGTCGCACACTCTCTTATGACGGTGCCGTCGCCTATCTCGGCCGTGGTGTATTCGCCTTTGAACTTAAGGTCCTGAGGCACACCCGCCACAACCGCGCCGCTGTGCACGACACATCTTTTACCTAACCGCGCCCCTTCGAGTATCGACGCATGCGCCTTAATGTGCGAGTCGTCGCCTATTATGGTGTCCGCCGCAATGTAAGCGAACGGTTCGACGGTAACCCTCTCTCCGAGTTTGGCGTCCGGGTGTATGTATGCGAGATTGCTTATCATAAAATGGTATTGTTATGTTGGAATGCTCCAATCTTTTTAGTTTCTGTTTTTTGCAATCTGAGCCATCATGTCGGCTTCTGTTGCGAGAGTGTCGCCAATGTAAGCCTTCGCTCTCATGGCCACTATGCCGCGTCTTATAGGCTCAGACAATTCGAGCACGAACATCAGGGTGTCGCCGGGCACAATCTTGTGCTTGAACCTCACGCCGTCTATCTTAAGGAAGTATGTCGAGTAATTTTCCGGGTCGGGCACCGTGCTCAGTGCGAGTATGCCTCCGCATTGTGCCATGGCCTCCACCACCAGCACACCGGGCATCACAGGCTCGTCGGGGAAGTGACCCACGAAGAAAGGCTCGTTCATGGTCACGTTCTTTATGCCCACCACTGTATCTTCGGTAAGATGTATTATCTTGTCCACCAACAGGAACGGCGGACGGTGGGGCAGTGTGGCCTTTATTTTGTTGATGTCATACAACGGCTCTTTGTTGGGGTCGTATTTGTATTTGGGTTTGCCCGCATCGGCCTTCATCTGCTTGCGTACCATCTTGGCAAACTCGGTGTTGGCATGATGGCCGGGGCGCAACGCTATTATGCGACCCTCCAGACGGGCGCCTATCAGTGCCAGGTCGCCCAGCAGGTCGAGCATCTTGTGACGTGCTATTTCGTTTTCGTGACGCAGGGGCTCGGTGTTGAGATAGCCCGTACCGTTCACCGGCACATCCTTGCGGCCGAATATCTCCGACAGTTTCTGCACCTCTTCGGCAGGTATGGGCTGCTCCACTATCACTATGGCGTTATCGAGGTCGCCGCCTTTGATAAGGTTGTGGTCTATAAGGGGTTTTATCTCATGCAGGAACACAAATGTGCGACACGGCGCTATGTTGTTCTTGAACTCCGAGTCGCCGTTTGCAAACATTGCATACTGGCGACCGACCACCTTGGAGTTGAAGTCAACATTGACATTGGCCGAAAACCTATCGTCGGGATAGATGTCTATCTCTATGCCGTCACCGTTGCTGTAACTTATGTGCTTGTCCGGACGGTAATATGCCCTTTCGGCATTCTGCTCTATCGTGCCGGCCTTTTCTATCTCTTCGGCATATATGATGGACGAACCGTCGAGGATGGGCACCTCGGGAGCGTTGACCTCAATCAAGGCGTTGTCTATGCCGCATCCCCAGAGGGCCGCCATGAGGTGCTCTATGGTCGATACCCGAGCCTCTCCCGAAGCTATTGTGGTGCCGCGTGATGTGTCGACCACAAAATCGGCCAACGCCTTCACTTTGGGCGCGCCGTCGAGGTCCACGCGTGAGAATACGATGCCGTTATTTTCCTGAGCGGGCTTCACCGTCATTACTATATCGACTCCTGTATGGAGGCCTTTACCCTTGAATACTATCTCTTTAGCAAGAGTTCTCTGTTGTTCTGCCATGATTCTATGTGTAAGACTGTTTATACAAAACATCACAAAGATAATAAAAATCTTTTTATCGGCAAAATAAACTGTATTGCAACAACGTTGCAGCCGGGGCGAATATGTTATGAAACATACCGCCGCCCGACGTGCCGAATGAAAACGTATCTCTGCCTGAAATTATAATCCCATGGCGCCCGCCACCGCATCGGCCACCTTTTCGCCGTC
>CAMRVW010000098.1 GCA_947054185.1 uncultured Rikenellaceae bacterium
CCTTGGGTTGGTTGGGGTGCCGTGATTTTGGCGTGACGGAGCTTCGGGCCGAGCCTGGGGAGGCAAGACAGAGTGATGATGCGCGGCGGGAGCGGGCTTGGTCACTAAACTATAATAACCAAACGGGGTTACGGGCCTCCGCGGGGGGATTTTCTGCCCACCGCGAGGTGCGGCCCGTTGCGGCCTCACTCTTCGACCGCCCTGCCGGCGCGTACATCTGTCGGCACAAAACTTACTCAGCATAAGGAAAGTGTGCAGTTCTCATTCCTCAGACCGGTGCGAGTATCTATAATCTTCTTGTAATAGCCTGTCAGTGCGAACGATTCAGGGGAATAAAAAAAGGAACCGCCTTTGCGATTCCTTTTTTGGTGGGAGCAGAGGGATTCGAACCCCCGACCCTCTGCTTGTAAGGCAGACGCTCTGAACCAACTGAGCTATGCTCCCTTTCTGTTTTGCGATACAAAAGTATGACAAAAAGTATTAACTTCCAAATTTTGCCCTAAAAAACTTTTAATTCAACTCATAACTTTGATTTAACCGCCCTTTAATGGTTTGACAATATGTTTCCGGCACTCTTTTCAAGATAAGAGACAGGTGCTTGTGCCGACCTCATAAGATGCGGATTAGGGGTTATAGAGCGAGGGATGGGATTTTAGCGTGAGGCGTGGCGGCAGCTCGGGTTGCGCAGGAATATGATTTTTGCCTGTTGGAGAGCGGCGCGGGGCCTGCGGAGGGCAGGGCGTGGAAAAGATGGGCGGCACCTTGGATTGGCTGGGGAACGGTGCCTTTGGCGTGAACTAGCTTCGGGCTGAGCCTGGGAGGCAAGGCGGGGAGGTGATGCGCGGTGGCGGGGTGCCTTAGTCACCGCACTATAATAACCAAACGGGGTTACGGGCCTCCAGGGGGGAGGGTCGGCCCGTTGCGGCCTCATACTTCGGCCGCCCTGCCGGCGCATAAAACTGCCGGTAAAAATCGTTCCCGGCCTCGGTCGTTTTGCGAGAACAGAAGCCTGTCATGCCTTTGCTTGACGGAGAGCGGAACGGAGCCTGCGGAGGGCATGGCGTGAAAATGATGCGATTCACCACCACCAAATTCACTGACCTATATATTACTCTGCGGTGTGCGGCCCTCCGTTGGGGGAGGATCGCCCCGTTGCGGCCTCGTGCCTCGCCGCCCTGCCAGCGCGGAAGTCATGCAAAAGTAATGGGGTTATCGTTGCGCGGGCAACATGTTTTTTGCCTGACGGAGAGCGGCCCGGAGCCTGCGGAGGGCAGGACTGGAAGGTAATGGGCTGTGTGAGTGGAATTGAGTCACTGCGATATATATTGCTCTGCGGTGTGCGGCCCTCCGTTGGGGGAGGCTCCGGGCCGCTCGGGCCTCCTTGCGTCGCCCCGTTCACAAAGAATAGGCTTATGGCATCACGAAGTGATGCCGGGAATAAGGAATGTGTGCGGTTTCGTTACACTCAGACCGCGCCTGTCGGAACTAAAGTGACGATTGTTGGCGAGGTGTCTGTTTATATTTTGCCGCACTGCCCCACTTTTGTTTGCCGCTCTGTCTTCCGCACCCTTTCCGCGAGCGGTCATACCCTGTTGAGTATCTTTCAGATATAAAATCTCAGGACAGAAAAACGGATATACGATATACAGGTGTAAAGCGTGTCCTTAAGACCGCTTGAAACCTGTATGTCGTATATCCGTACTTATTCCTTAGTTTGTCCTCAATATATCTCAAATCGGGGTCCGTGACCCCTCCCCCGGAAGGGCCGCCGGAGGCAGTTCCCGCAAACCATTAAAGGAGGCAGTTCCCGCAAAACAAAACGTCAGCCCCCGCAATAACGCCGGGCCTGACGTGCCGTTATCTGTTTTCGTACATTGTACGATAATAGTTTTCGTATTCGCCTGAGGTGATGTTATCGACCCAGGCGGTGTTGTCGAGATACCATTTGACGGTTGCCTCGATTCCCTCTTCGAAGCGGATGGTCGGCTGCCATCCCAGTTCGTTTTTGAGCTTGGAGGAGTCTATGGCATATCGCAGGTCGTGCCCTGCGCGGTCGGTGACGTACGTTATAAGATCGAGGCTTTGCTCTTCGGGATTGCCCGACAGCCTGTCGACGGTCTTTATGAGCAACTTGACCAGGTCTATGTTGCGCCATTGGTTGAAACCGCCTATGTTGTATGTCCGGCCCGCTATGCCGCGGTGGAATATGAGCTCTATGGCCCGGGCATGGTCTTCGACATAGAGCCAGTCGCGCACATTGTCGCCGCGACCATATACGGGCAGGGGCTTGCGGTGGCGTATGTTGTTTATAAACAGCGGTATCAGCTTTTCGGGAAATTGATAAGGGCCGTAATTGTTAGAGCAGTTGGTCACTATGGCGGGCAGACCGTAAGTGTCGCAATAGGCGCGCACGAAATGGTCGCTCGAGGCCTTGGAAGCGGAATAGGGGCTGTGGGGGTCGTAACGTGTCGTCTCGGTGAAGAGGCTGTCGCCCAAGGGGAGTGCCCCGTACACCTCGTCGGTGGATATGTGGTAAAAGAGCTTGCCCTCGTATGCCCCATGCCACCTCTCTCTGGCGACCTGCAACAGCGTGAGCGTACCCATCACATTGGTGCGGGCGAAGATGAAAGGGTCGGTGATGGAACGGTCGACATGGCTTTCGGCGGCAAGATGTATCACACCGTCAATCTCATGCTCGGCAAACACCTTGCGCATGTGGTCGATATCGCAAATGTCGGCCTTCACGAACGTGTAATTTGGTTTGTGCTCTATGTCGGTGAGGTTGGCCAAATTACCCGCGTATGTCAGCTTGTCCAAGTTGACGATGTAATATTCGGGGTGGTTGTTGACCATAAGACGCACCACGTGCGAACCTATAAATCCGGCTCCGCCGGTTATCAATATGTTTCTCTTTGCCATTTTATCTTGTTGTTTTCTGTTACGGTGATATCCTCTCAGACCCTTGTCTATAAAACGCTGCGGAGACCTTGTAAGGTATGCCCTGTTAAAAAGAACACCCCTCTTTAAGCATCTTTTCGAGCGAATCGCTCCAATGCGGTATCGTAAGGCCGACGCAATCTTTGAACTTGCTTTTGTCGAGCACCGAGAAGCATGGCCGTGCCGCCTTGGTGGGATATTGGGATGACCGGCAAGGTGTTATGCGGCAGCCTGTGTGACCCGCCAGTGCCGCAATGCGATGGGCGAAGTCGAACCACGAACATACCCCCTCGTCGGAGTAATGAAACAGTCCCGAAAGATTGCGGTGCATGCGTCGCTCTATCATGTGCACTATGGCGTCGGCAAGGTCACCGGCATATGTCGGTGTACCCACCTGGTCAAACACCACGCCAAGGGTGTCGCGCTCGCCTGTCAGACGCAACATGGTCTTTACGAAGTTGTTGCCGAAGAGCGAATAGAGCCACGATGTGCGTATGACTATATGTCGACACCCCGAGGCGACCACCGCCTGCTCGCCCTCGGCCTTCGAGAGCCCGTATGCACACAAGGGCGCTGTGGGGTCATCTTCGACATAGGGCCTGCACCCCTTGCCGTCAAATACATAGTCGGTCGATATGTGTATCAGGACTGCATCATGTCGGGCGCATGCCCGGCCCAAGTATCCGGGGGCCAAGGCGTTGACCCGTCGGGCCGCCGGCATATCATCTTCGGCACCCTCCACATTGGTATATGCGGCGCAGTTGACCACGGCGCTGATACGGTGACTGTCGAAAAAGCGCTCCACAGCCTGAGAGTCGGTTATGTCGAGCTCAGACGACGAGACGAATATCCAACTGTCTTGCGACGAGCCTGCCGACAGGGCGACATGACGTCCCAACTGACCCGTGGCACCGGTGACAAGTATCGTCTCACTGCTCATAATAGTCTGTGTTATAATCGAACAGCTCTTGCGCATCGCAAAGCAGCGGGTGGCGCGAGTCCTTATCCGATATTATGATGTCGCGGCTGTCTATGCGCCAGTCTATGTCCAACGTGGGGTCGTTCCACGCAATGCCTCCCTCGCTTTGGGGGGCGTAATAGTTGTCGCACTTATACTGGAAGACGGCATTGTCGCTCAGTACCGAGAATCCGTGGGCGAAACCTCGCGGCACGAACAACTGCCTGCGGTTGTCTTCGGTGAGCTCGACGGCCACATGACGCCCGAAGGTGGGTGAGTGACGTCTTATGTCGACGGCCACATCGAGCACCCGCCCTTTGACCACACGCACCAATTTGCCCTGAGCATGGCATCCTCTCTGGAAATGGAGCCCGCGCACCACCCCGTAAGACGATGACGACTCATTGTCCTGCACAAAACGGATGTCACACACATTCTGCTCGAACTCTCTCTGCGAGAAGCTCTCGAAGAAATAACCGCGCCTGTCTTCAAACAGTTTGGGCTCTATTATCACCACGCCCTCTATGTCGGTCTTTATGAAGTTCATCTGTTTCGGCTTTTGTCTTTGTCGTTGAGTAATTTAAGCAGATATCTGCCATATTGGTTGGATGCCATGGGGCCGGCCAGCGAAAGCATCTTGTCGCGGTCTATCCACCCTTTGACATAGGCTATGCCCTCCAGACACGCCACCTTCAGCCCCTGTCTCTTTTCGAGCACCTCTATGAATATCGATGCCTCGCTCAGAGAGTCGTGTGTGCCGGTATCGAGCCATGCGAAACCGCGCCCCAAGGTCTGCACCTTAAGGCGTCCCTCTTCAAGGAAAGCACGGTTTACCGATGTTATCTCAAGCTCACCGCGCGCCGAGGGCTTCACCTTCCTGGCTGTCTCGACAACACTGTTGGGATAGAAATAGAGACCCACCACGGCATAGTCCGACTTGGGTTCGGCGGGTTTCTCCTCTATGGATATGCAGTTGCCGTGGGCGTCAAACTCGGCCACACCGTAACGTTCGGGGTCTTCCACCCTGTAACCGAATATGGTGGCCTTGTCGTCCCGGCTTGCCGTGCGCACCGCCTCTTTGAGTATCGACTGCAGGCCGGCGCCCTGAAAGATGTTGTCGCCAAGCACAAGGCATACGGAGTCGTCGCCAATGAAACTCTCGCCTATGATGAAAGCCTGTGCCAACCCGTCGGGCGAGGGTTGCTCGGCATATTCGAACCGTACGCCGAAGTCTGACCCGTCACCCAAAAGGCGCCTGAAACCGGGCAGGTCGGCGGGGGTCGATATTATCAATATTTCGCGTATGTCGGCCAGCATGAGCACCGAGATGGGGTAATAGATCATCGGTTTGTCATATACGGGAAGCAACTGTTTGCTCACGCCTTTGGTTATGGGATAGAGGCGGGTGCCGTTGCCGCCTGCCAGAACAATGCCTTTCATGCTTTTACTGTGGGTTGCCTTTGTTGTCAAGAGTGCCGTGGCTTTGCTGTCGAGGCAAAGAGCCTGTGGCACCTCTTGCGTTTACGATAACAAAAGTAACGATTGTTGATCAATAACCCTAAAACAGGGGCGAAAAAATTATGTTGTCATTGTCGGAGTCGTTGTTATTTGGCATTTGGCGGCTTTTTTCATAATATTGCATCGAAACGGAAACTTTTTGCCGCCTTGTTCGTTTAAGCATAAAAGGATTGATTGATGACCGAAGAGATGTTCAACGAATGTGTGGCCCTTTTCACCGACGGACTGTACCGTTTTACGGTCAGGTGCGTGGGTGATGGCGCCACTGCGGAGGACATCGTGCAAGAGAGCTTCGTGCGACTGTGGCAATCGCGTCACAAGGTGCGTCCGGGATGTCAGAAGAGCTATCTGTACACCATAGCCTATCGTCTGGCGATAGATACGATACGCTCGCGCCGTTTTTCGTCGGATGTGACGCTCGACCGCATATCGTCTGCCGTTGAAGAGGGTGGTTATGACGACTCGGGGCAGATAGTGCTGCGGGCGATCGACCGCCTGAAGCCCGAGTGGAAGAGCGCCATGTTGTTGCGCCACTGGGAGGGTTACTCCTATGAGGAGATAGCCAAGATAATGAATGTGACGCTGGCACAGGTCAAGATTTATCTGTTCAGGGCGCGCACCGAGCTTAGGAGTATCATCGGGTCGCCTGATAATGTTGTGTGAGTTATGGAAGAGGAAATGATAATAGGCATGATCGTTGATCATTACGACGGCACCCTGTCGCCCGATGGGGAGCGTCTGCTGGCTCGCCTTATTGCTGGAGATGCCTCTGTGCGGGCCATGTATGACGATTACGGCGCCTCATTAGGACTGTCGGTGCCGCCTCCCGAGGTGGATGACGCCGAGGCGTTGAGGCGGGGGGTGGTAATGGCTGTGGCGGCGTCAAGGGCGCGGGCACGGCGGCGGCGTGTGCTCTCTGTCGTGTCGGTGGCAGCGGTGGTGGCCACTCTCTTTGCGGTGCTCTCGGGCGGAGACGACAGTGTGCAGAGCGCGCCCGTGGTGGCCGCAAACATTGTCAATACACCGTCAGAGGAGAGCTCGTCGGATGCGGCCCGCTCCGTTGAACATATAGAAGCTGACAAAGAGGTGTCGGGGGAGCCTGTATTGAGAACGCGTCATGTAAGAGAGGTTGTGGCACATAAGCCGCAAAAGGCCTCCCCATCCGAGCGGGAGGGTGAGGTTGCCGCCATGCTCGTGGAGGGTCGCGAGGAGTTTTTTCTTGCCACGCCATTGGAGATGATAACCTTGGAGCATGACCCTGCCGACATGTTGGGCTCCATCTCTTCATTGCCGGGTATATATGCAGGATATTCCCGATATGCTCCCGGCAAGGGTTTTCAGGTGAGGCTGACGGAGATTGTGCAGAATATTAAAACAATAGCTTTATGAGATATTTGATAACCGTATCGTTGGTTTTGTCCGCGATGTTGAGCGCATCGGCTCAGAGCGTCGGTGGCAAGGACGGGCGCAGGTCGCGCAACAATGGGTTGCGTGAGGTGATAGAGGTGCCATACGACAGCATAATACAAAAGCGTGAGGTGCTGATATTGGATGATTACCCCGACGACCCCGTGATAGAAGAGGATGCCCCCTCGGGTGAGCATCGTTATATGTCGGTGGCTGACTTTTCGGGTCGGGTGACCCCCAAGAAGGTGCGTTTCGGCGTCATAGGCAGTCACTGGGCGGGGGTGTCGTTCGGTTACTCCGGCATGGTGTCGGACATAGGATCATGGCGTCTGCCCGACGATGCCGCCTATCTCGACCAGCGGGCCAACTCACCCGGCATAAACATCAATATCTTCGGTCTGGAGCTTGTGTCGTCACGCCATTTTGCCCTGGTGACGGGTTTGGGGCTGGAATTCAACAACTATCGTTTCCGCGAGCCCATGATATTGCGTCGTTCGCTTGAGGCAGGCACATATCCCGATTACAGCGTTTACAACTCGGGAGGCAACGTCACCAAATCGAAGCTGTCGACCAATTACATCAATATACCGCTGCTGGCCGAGTTCCGTTTCGGATGCAGGAAAGGCGACAGCGGCAAGGCCGGCTATCTCTATGGCGGCATCATAGGCGGATGGGGATATAACGTGCACTCAAAAGCCCGTTACAACAACGGCTCGGGACGCATGCGCCGCATGAAAGATCATAACATAGGCGTCTATAATTTCAGGTACGGCTATATGGTCGGCATAGGCTATTCGCATTACGGACTATATATGCAGTATTATCCCAAGCCGATATTCAAAAACGGTCCCGAAGTGCGACAGGTGAGCGTGGGACTGAGCCTCAACTGGGGTAAGGTGCTTTAGACTGCGGACATTCGGGTAAGGGTTTGCGGGAACTGCCCCTTATTTTGCAGGAACTGCCTCCGGCGGCCCTTCCGGGGGAGGGGTCACAGACCCCGTTTTGAGAT
>CAMRVW010000099.1 GCA_947054185.1 uncultured Rikenellaceae bacterium
GCCAAAGATATTGTTCTGCGGCGGCCCTCTCACCTTCATACCGTCGCTCAGGAGGGCTTTCATCAACTATCTCAAGTTGGACGAATCGAACTTCACCACGCCCCAAAATGCCAATATAATACCGGCATGGGGGGCCGCAATATGCTGCAAGGATGACAACTGCAAGAGCATCAGCCAGATAATGGCGCAACTGGCAGCAAGTGACGAGACATCGGTGCAGAAGACCGCGCGTCTGAAGCCCATATTCGACTCGCCCGAAGAGTATCGCGACTGGAAGGAGGAGAAGCAACGCAACGTCATATCTCAGGCATCACTTGCAGATGCCTCGGGCAATGTATATTTGGGTGTGGACTCGGGATCGACGACCACAAAGATTGTGGTGATAGACGACAAGGAGCGAATAGTGTACTCACATTACGCTCCCAACCGAGGCAACCCCATAAAGGCCGTGCGTCAGGGTTTGGAGGCGCTGAAAGAGAGGTGCGCCGCCGAGGGGGTGGAGCTGCGTTTCAAGGGCGGGTGCTCGACAGGTTACGGCGAAGACCTGATAAAGGCGGCATTCAAGTTGGACGACGGCATAATAGAGACTGTGGCCCACTATGTGGCGGCGCGTAAGCTCAACCCTCAGGTGTCGTTCATATTGGACATAGGCGGACAGGACATGAAGGCCATGTTCGTCGAAGGTGGCGTGTTGACACGCATGGAGCTTAACGAGGCGTGTTCGTCGGGATGCGGGTCGTTCATAGAGACATTTGCCAAGTCGTTAGGTTACACCGTGGGCGAGTTTGCCGACGAGGCATGCATGGCAAAGGAGCCGTGCGACCTGGGCACACGATGCACCGTGTTCATGAACTCGAAGGTGAAACAGGTGCTCAGAGAGGGGGCCACGGTGGGCGACATTGCGGCGGGGTTGTCGTATTCGGTGGTCAAGAACTGTCTGTACAAGGTGTTGAAGTTACGTAAGAGGGCCGAACTCGGCGACCACATAGTGGTTCAGGGCGGCACCATGCGCAACGACTCTGTGGTGAGGGCTCTGGAGCTGCTGGTTGACACCAAGGTGTCGAGAAGCGACATGCCCGAGCTTATGGGGGCCTATGGGTGCGCCTTGAACGTAAAGGCGGCACAGCCAGGCGGCGAGCCCGTGACTTTAGACCAGATATTGGCCACGGTAAATTATGAGACCCGGCAGATGCAGTGTCACGGCTGCGAAAACAAGTGCCTGATATACAAGTATATGTTTGAAAACGGAAATATCTTTTACTCGGGCAACAAGTGCGAGAAGATATTTTCCAATCAGGGCGAAAAAAGGGTCAAGGGGGCCAACCTTTACACCGAAAAGTATGCCATGCTCTTTGACCGCGAGCCTTTGGGCGAGGAGGCCGGCGGCATGGTCATAGGATTGCCGCGGTGTCTTAACATGTATGAGGATTACCCCTTCTGGCACACACTCTTCAAGGAGTGCGGAATACGGACGGTGTTGTCGGCGCCGTCGACATATCGCAGTTACGAGGCCGGCATACACACTGTCATGTCTGACAACATCTGTTTCCCTGCCAAGCTGGCCCACAGCCACATATACGACCTTATAGCCCGTAAGGTTGACCGCATATTTTTCCCCTATGTGATATTCGAGAAGTTAGAGGACAAGGCGGCATCGAACAGTTACAACTGCCCTATCGTGTCGGGTTATTCGGACGTGTTGAGAAGTGTGGCCGGCCATCACGGCGTGGCCATAGACTCGCCCGTGATAACGTTTAAAGACAAGGGGCTGTTGGCTAAAGAGTGCCGTAACTATTTGAGTACCTTAGGGGTAAGCGACAGTGTGGCGCAGTCGGCCGTAAAGGCGGCGATAGCCGAGCAGGAGCGTTATGAAGATCAGATGCAGAAGCAGGCGCGACGCATATACTTAGAAGGGGCGCATCGGGACAAGGTAACCATACTTTTGGCCGGCAGACCGTATCACACAGATCCGCTGATACAGCACAAACTGTCTGACATGGTTTCGGACATGGGGGTGAATGTAATAACGGAGGATATTGTGCGCAACAGCTCCATACCCATAGACGATGCCCACATAGTGTCGCAGTGGGCATACATAAACCGCATACTCAGGGCCGCCAAGTGGGTGGCAATGCAGGGGGGCAACGTCCATTTCGTGCAGATGACATCTTTCGGGTGCGGGCCCGACGCATTCCTGCTCGACGAGGTGAGGAGCATGCTCAAACGTTATGGCAAGAGCTTGACGTTGCTCAAGATAGACGACGTGACCAACATAGGCTCGATAAAGTTGCGCGTAAGGTCGATTGTGGACAGTCTCAAATACAGCAGTCAGGCGTCACACATAGAGCCATTCATAACAACCAAGAGCTTTCAGAAAGAGGACAAGGGGCGCAAGATAATAGCTCCCTATTTCACCGGTTACTTCTCGCCGTTCCTCCACTCGTTGTTCAAGCTGGCCGGATATGAGGCCGAGACGCTGCCGCAGAGCACTGTCGACTCGGCGGAGTTTGGGTTGAGGTATGCCAACAATGAGGTATGTTATCCGGCGACGCTTGTGGTGGGAGACATAATAAAAGCCTTAAAATCAGGAAAATATGACCTCAGCAAGACGGCTGTGACAATATCGCAGACCGGCGGGCAGTGCCGTGCGACCAATTACATAACCCTGATAAAGAGGGCTATGGTGGAGGCCGGATTTGAGAATGTGCCCATAGTGTCGCTTGCCGTGGGTAACGGTCTCATCAACGAGCAACCAGGCTTTAAGATCAACTGGTGGCGCATAGCTCCCATGTTGTTGGCGGCGACCATATTCGGCGATTGTCTCTCTAAATTTTACCACTCGGCAGTGGTGCGTGAGACATCGGCAGGTGCTGCCAAAAAGCTCAGAGACCATTATTTAGAGGCAGCCAAACCATTGATAGAGAGCAATAACCGAACTGCTCTCTATGACATGATAGGTGTGGCGGCCAAAGAATTCAACGACATATCGGAGCATGGCAAGCCCATGCCGAGGGTTGGTATTGTGGGCGAGATATTCTTGAAATTCAATGCTTTTGCCAACAAAGATGTGGCCGAATGGCTTATAGACCAAGGCATTGAGGTGGAGGCTCCGACTCTGCTCAACTTCTTCTTGCAGAGCTTTGTCAACCACAAGATAAACATAGATGCCGGGCTCAAACGCAAGTCGACACCCATGTTTGTGACCGACATGTTTTACTCGCTGATACGCAAGCAGGTGGAGAAAGCCAACAAACTTGCATCGGCATTTGAGTATTTCACCCCATTTGCCGACATATTCGAAGAGGCCAAGTTATCGGAGGGCATTGTGACCCCTGCCGCTCAGTTTGGCGAGGGGTGGTTGCTGCCGTCTGAGATAATATCGTTCGCAAAGCACGGCGTTAACAATGTTGTCAGCCTCCAGCCTTTCGGGTGTATTGCCAACCAAGTGATATCGAAAGGTGTTGAGAAGAAGATCAAGTCGTTATATCCGCAGATGAACATCTTGTCGTTAGACTTTGACAGCGGGGTCAGTGACGTCAATGTAACCAACAGGTTGTTGTTGTTTATCAATGGGTTAAAGCAGGCAGAGGCTTGATGATCGGTGTCGGGGTGGCTTATTTTATGGGTTGATTTGTGGAATGCGGTAAAGCCTGAGGGGGCTTAAGAGGTTGGCGATTGCATTGCTTGATTGGAGTGAGGTGTGGGGATCTCTCGGGAAGGTCGATTGGAAGTTGTGGGTTGACTTAGACTTAGGGGCTTGACGATTGCATTGCTTGATTGGGGGAGGTGTGGGGGTCTTTCGGGGGTCGATTGGAAGTTGTGGGTTGACTTAGACTTAGGGGCTTGACGATTGCATTGCTTGATTCGAGGGAGGTATGGGTCTATCGGGGGTCGATTGGAAGTTGTGGGTTGACTTAGACTTAGGGATTGACGATTGCATTGCTTGATTGGGGGGAGGTATGGGTCTATCGGTGGGTCGATGAAGTTAAATCAATGCAAGTGCATACTAAAGGCTTTGTGAAGATGAAGGTGCTATATTAATTTTTATACCCCTGCCCTTTTACGGGTGGGGGTTTTGTTTTTAATTGGGGTTGGTGATTAGGCGGAAGCAGGAATCATTTAACATAATTAAATTGGTGTGAAGGGGTTTTTAAGGTGTTTGCCGTGTAACTCTCGGTGTTGCGAAAATATCGATGAGATTACTAATGGGACCCAAAGGCTTGACAGTCTTAGGCTTAGGCATGTATCTTGTTTTCATGGAACGATACAAAAGAGGTTTATGTTGTCCGGTATTGCGGGGATTTTATGCCAACTGCAAGATGGAGCTTGAGCTTGCGTTCCTTAGCCCGTTACAATGAACAGGCTTACGGCATACTTCGTTATGTCGGGAATAAGGAATGTGCGGTTTTCGTTACACTCAGACAGTGGTGGGCCGACCTGCGGTCGGCCGCATCGGCGTGGAGGTCGAGGGTGTGATGATGGTCTGGCGTGGTGGGTGAAAAAGACGGGCAGCACCTTGGATTGGCCGGGGTGTGATTTTGGACTGACGGAGCTTCGGGCCGAGCCTGGGAGGCAAGGCGTGAAAATGATGGCGTGGTGAGTGGAATTGAGTAACTGCGGCATATATTGCTCTGCGGTATACGGGCCTCCGCGGGGCGGATTTTCTGCCCACCGCGAGGTGCGGCCCGTGGCGGTCTTGTGCCTCGGCCGCCCTGACGGCGCGGAACCATGCGGGGTAAAAACTTGCCTAATTATAATGAATGTGAGCGGTATGAGGATCGAGGGCGTAATAATGGGCAGATGTGGTGTGAGACGAGCGGCACCTCGGGTTGGCCGGGGTGTGATTTTGGCCTGACGGAGCTTCGGGCCGAGCCTGGGAGGCAAGGCGCGAGGGGCATAGGAGGTTTGAATGAGATTTAGTCACTGCGGTATAATATTGCTCTGCGGTGTGTGGCCCTCCGTGGGGAGGATTTTCTGCCCACCGCGAGGTGCGGCCCGTGGCGGCCAATTCATTCGGGATAAAGTCATTGAGATAAAAGACTGATATTTTAAGTTGCTAATCAAGACATGTCCGTGACTCACTCCCCTATTACATTATCTATTGACAGGATATTCCACAACGTAATAATGGCCGCTTCGTTAACGAAGCGGCCATTATTAGATCAATACTTCATGGATATACTCCTGCAATCAATCATTTAAATGTCAGATAATCATTCGATTACTCGAACTCTATCATTACAGTGCCTTTGGGGAGTCTGTCACCCTCGTTTATGTCGACAGATTTTACGACACCGTCGATATCTGAAGTTATCATACTGTCCATCTTCATGGCTTTGAAGAGGACAAGATCGTCTCCCACGGCAACTTTATCGCCTGCTTTAACCTTTACCGATACAACCGTGCCGGGAATAAAGTTAATCACATGTTTGGGATTGGCAGGTTCCCACGGTTTACGTCTGCGATACGTTTCGGTGACGCGTTCTGTTTTGAAGTCGCCATGCATCGTGGATATAACCTGATAGGAAGTCTCCTCCGTTTTGTTCTTGGCCATAATTTCGATTTAGGTGTAAAATTAAGGGTGTTTGGAAAGAGCGGAACGCCGGTTGACGAACCGCCCTGAGAGCCGTCAGACGACGGTAATCTGCTAAAACGGAGGTATACCGTGCTTCTTCTGAGGACGAAGAACCGTTTTATTCTTAGACACCTTGAGCGCGTGAGCCACGAAACGACGGGTCTCGTCGGGAGCTATAACCGAGTCGATATAACCCTTAGAGGCTGCCACATAGGGATTTGCAAACTTGTCTTTATACTCCTGTATCTTGACCTTGCGCATCTCTTCGGGGTTTTCGGCCTCCATGATCTCCTTGCGGAAGATGATGTTGGCAGCACCATCGGGACCCATAACGGCAATCTCGGCCTGGGGCCATGCAAACACGAAGTCGGCACGAAGGTGGCGAGAACCCATTGCGATGTAACCGCCGCCGTAAGCCTTGCGCATGATGACGGTGATTTTAGGAACGGTGGCCTCACTGTAAGCGTAAAGCAACTTGGCACCGTGACGTATGACACCCGAGTGTTCCTGGTCGATGCCGGGGAGGTAACCGGGGAGGTCTTCGAGCGTTACGATAGGTATGTTGAACGCATCGCAGTAACGGATAAAGCGAGCGGCCTTGTCGGAAGAGTCGCAGTCGAGCACTCCGGCCATGACAGCGGGCTGGTTGGCAACGAAACCGACAGTCTGTCCGTCGATGCGACCGAAGCCGACAACGATATTGGCAGCGAAAAGCTCCATCACCTCGAAGAAGTCGCTATCGTCAGCGATTGAGCGTATGACGTTGCGGACATCGTAAGGGATTGTCGGATCGAGAGGCACGATCTGGTCGATCTTGTAATCTTTCTTGGGCTCCTGCTGTTTCTCGCTTGTCGCAGGTGCACTGTTATTGGCAGGGATGAGCGATATGAGCTTGCGGATCTGTGCGAAACATTCGTCTTCGCTCTCGGCAAAGAAGTGGGCATTGCCGGCAACCTCACTATGGACGCGCGCACCGCCGAGGTCTTCTTGTGAGATCTCCTCGCCCAAAACGGTCTTTATGACTTCGGGGCCTGTGATGAACATCTTAGATACCTTGTCGACAACAAAGACGAAGTCGGTGAGGGCGGGTGAATAAACGGCACCACCGGCGCAGGGACCGAGGATAACCGATATTTGAGGTATGACGCCGCTGGCAAGGGTGTTGCGGAAGAATATCTCGCCATAACCGGCAAGGGCATTGACACCCTCCTGGATGCGGGCACCGCCGGAGTCGTTGATGCCGATCAGGGGAATACGCATGTTTTGCGCATAATCCATTATCTTGGTGATCTTACGGGCGTGCATGTGACCCAAAGAACCGCCGGCAACAGTAAAGTCCTGAGCGAAAACGGCAACAGGGTTACCGCAGATGCGGCCCGTGCCTATGATAACGCCGTCGCCCGGAAGCTCCTTATTCTGCATGCCGAAATCGTGAGAGTCATGCTCCACGAAGATATCGTACTCATGGAAAGAACCCTCATCAAGCAACGCGATAATACGCTCACGGGCAGTAAGTTTACCCATTGCCTTTTGCTTCTCGATGGCCTTGAGGCCACCGCCGAGAAATATCTTCTCTTTTTTCTGTTCTAATTCTGTAACTTTCGATTTTGTCATCTTTTTACCGTTTGGTAAATAAAAAACAGATAGTTTGTTACATCTCTATCTCGTCGTAATTTATTGCAATATTACAACTTTTTCGGGTTCTTTCCAAATTTCTCCCCGCTTTTTTGCAGGAAATGCGGCCGGTTATTGGTTTGCGGGAACTGCCGTTTTGTTTTGCCGACACTGCCACACTTTTGTTTGCGGGAACTGCCTCCGGCGGCCCTTCCGGGGGAGGGGTCTCGGACCCCAATTTGAGATTTTTGAGGACAAACTAAGGTAAAAGCACGAAAATATGATATAAAGGTGTAAGACCCAAGTCGAAACACCTTTATATCATATTTTCGTTTTTGGCCCTGAGACTTTGAGCCTGAATGATGTCAAACATGGGCCATGGCTCTCGCGGGAAGGGTGCGGAGGCAGGGCGGCAGACAATAAGGGCTGAGCGGCAAAAGATGGCGTGACGAAGAGAGGCGCGGAGGATGGACATCATCAGACTATGGTTATATCACCTTGACACTAAAAACTGATAC
>CAMRVW010000100.1 GCA_947054185.1 uncultured Rikenellaceae bacterium
ACAGCAGTGCCCTCAAACCAAAACAGCAGTGCCCTCAAACCAAAACAGCAGTGCCCTCAAACCAAAACAGCAGTGCCCTCAAACCAAAACAGCAGTGCCCTCAAACCAAAACAGCAGTGCCCTCAAACCAAAACAGCAGTGCCTGCAAATAAAGTCAGCTCCGGCAGTGAGCGTTCTAATCCAATATTCCGGGTATCGTTGGTGCGCAAGGAGCATACGAGCGACGGTGATGCGGTGTCAGCCCGAACTCCAAAATGGCGCGCATGTGCTGGGATGTCGGGTAACCGTAATTTTTCTCCCATCCATATTGGGGATAACGCTCTGCGAGCATTGTCATATAATCGTCGCGAAATGTCTTGGCCAGTATCGATGCGGCTGCGATGCAGGCTATTTTGCCATCGCCTTTTACGATGCACTCAAAGGGGATGTCGTCGTCGCCACGAAAGCGGTTGCCGTCTATCAGAAGCATCCGGGGTTTTGCCTGTAACTGTCTGACAGCCTCGCACATGGCCTTGTACGAGGCGTTAAGTATGTTTATGCTGTCTATCACCGCCGGCGACACCGAGGCCACCGCCCACGCCACAGCCTCTTTCATGATAACTTCGCGCAACAAATACCTCTTTTGGGCGGTCAACTTCTTGGAGTCGTTGAGCATTGCGTGCTCGAAATCGGGTGGCAATATCACCGCCGCGGCAAATACCGGCCCGGCCAAGGGTCCGCGTCCTGCCTCGTCACACCCGGCCTCTATTACTCCTTTATGCAGATTTGCGATTAACATGGTGCGAAAATACGAAAAGTCGAGTGAAATGCAAGCCGCGATTGCATTTCCGAGACGGAGTATTTAAGACCGAAGGCCAAAAATACGAAAAGTCGGGCGAAATGCAAACCCGATTGCATTAAAGGCCAAGAACAACAAAAAAGGCACAAAAACACACTATGTAAATCCGCTTGCCCGCTATCGCCTCTAAAAAGAGATGCTGTAAAAAATAAACGGAAAAGCGCTTCACAGCGATCTTCCGTTTGTTTGACTGCTAATCAATAATATTTTAACTTCAGTAAAATATTCCCGTTTACGATACAAAAATAGCGATGATTTTATAGGTTGCGATGGCATAAAAAGTCCATTTTGTGACAAAAAAGGCTCAATGGCACAAATGTCGGTCCCAAAAAGATGAATGGTATGCTTAGTTGCTTACCGTTAGGACTTTACCTGACGCAAATATAATAATAAATATACAAAAAACATCCCTGCCATCCCCTTTTTTATCAAAAAAAGCCCATTTCAAAGCCTGTGAATATCCAAAGCCACATCTCCCGGAAAAGAGCCGGCTGCCAAACCGCTCAAAGCCCGTCCCTCAAACACGACATGCCTCAATCCCTGTCCGACCTGTCGGCCTTCTCAAATTCCTTTCGCATTATCGAGGGCGATGTGCCGAAATAGTTCTTGCAGAAACGGTTCAGATGCGATGGCGAGGTAAAACCGTGCTTGTCGGCTATCTGCTTTAGTGACAATACGTTGTTGGCCAAGTCCTGCAATATCAGCTTGGAGCGTTGCACCTGTATCCACCTGTATGCGGGTATGGGGAAGTGCTTGGCGAAACGGCGCTTGAAGGTCGATACGCTGCAACCGGCCAGTTGCGCAAACTCCTCCACGTTGTGCACACGGCTGTAATTGTATTTTACAAAATCTTCAAACCCTATCTCATTAAGTGCCAGTGGATTGAAAAACTCGACCAGCTGTGAGTGGTCATATACCGACCTTATCAGGAGCATGAACTCGTCCACCTTGCATCTGTATATCTCTGTTGTCTTTATGCCCGCCTTGCGATATAGCCCTA
This sequence comes from uncultured Rikenellaceae bacterium, assembly GCA_947054185.1. GTDB lineage: Bacteria > Bacteroidota > Bacteroidia > Bacteroidales > Rikenellaceae > CASDZP01. The sequence goes on from CAMRVW010000100.1 coordinate 1,839, forward strand.
TCTGCTCAATCAAATCCCAAAGTAACTTATTGACAGCCAGCGGAGTTATTTTCCCGTCAATCTTGGCCCGTCCTATGATGGCACTCCAGAGCGGGGTCTCTGTTATGGCTAAGTCTTTGCGTATGAACATGATGGTCATGCGGGTCTCGGTCTCCACTGTGATGTTGAATATTGTCAGTGCCGGCACCACCACCATATAGTTAGACGACACCCTCACAGGCTCTCTTATGCCGTATTGAACCGTCACTGCCCCTTTCGATACCATGAATATGACGCCGTGGTGCGATGTCTCGCAAGAGCAAGACTCTTGTTTGGGAAGGTCTATACTTCTGAAGTTGTCGCTGTTGTTTGCCAATAAGTCTTCAAGCACTTGTTTCATCGCATCACTTTTATTCTGTCTGAAAAGCTGTCGTCCGGCATTATTAAGGCCCGCCCGGTGTCTGATTCGACACCGCCCCTGTCTAATGTCTGCAAAAACCTACCGGCACTGCCTCTGCCGCCTCCAATAGATAAAACATCCTCATATCCAAGCCAAAAACCATGCCTCAAACCGCCTTTAAGTCACACGTTTCAGTCTTTGTCCCAACAAGAGGCCGGCGGAAACGTCTCCATATAAACATACGAAACTGCCCGACCTGCCGTATGTTTTTTTCATGCGACGGTCTGCAGTTTCATATAAGTATTTATCAGAGCCTGCTTGTCTCTATGCCGAGATCTCTTTGGCCGACAGGTCGCCCGTGTCAGCTCCGGCGCCCGAAAGCGCGGTGCCCTAAAAAGGCTCTCTGCCGTGAAAAATCTCTCATGCTTTCTTAAGCCGGCTTAAAATAGTTTATAACAAATTACTATAGATGCTTTATCTGTATTATAAGTTTGTTACGATATCGTTTGCCTGGTCTATCACAGAGGTGTCGAATGCGGCCAGATATATGCGTGTGGTGTTCTCGGAGTCGTGCCCCATGCCCTCGCTTATGACCGAGAGGGGTATGCCCTGCTTTTTGGCAATGGTGGCCCAGGAGTGACGCGCCACGTATGACGATAGCGGCACCGGCGAGCTGACCAAACGTCCCAATGCCTTGAGGTTTTCGTTGAGCACCCTCAGCGCGCTTTTATATTGCATATATTCAGACCTCCACGGGTCGTTTTTGAGTATCGGCAACAGATATCCTGTGCTGTCGCGGTGGGCCTTGTATTTGTTTATAATCTCGACAATCTGCGATGTGAGCGTTATCTGCAACAACTGGCGCGTTTTGTGGCGGTTGTAATAGATCTTGTCGCCCTTTATGTTCGAGATCTTCAAATATGCCATATCGACGAACGACATGCCGCGAGTGTAAAAGCTGAACAGAAACAGGTCACGTGCCCACTCGAGCTTGGGGTTGTGCTTGAGGTTGATTACCTTCAACTTGTAAATCAACTCTTTGTCTATCGCCCTCTTTATCGTCTTCTCTGTCTTGATGGTTATGCGCTTGAAGGGATAGAGATATTCGCCCACAATGCCTTTCGATATGGCCTTGTTGTATATCGAGCGCAGGTTACGCATGTAAAAACATACGGTGTTGGTGGCCAGACCCGACGAGAACAGATAGCTCTCGAACTCTTTCACCATGCCGTAATTGAGCTGTGGGAAATAGAGGTCTTCGCCGCACCTGAACTTACAGAATGTGTTGAATGTGCTCTGATAGTTATAGGCCGTACCCGGCTTTCCCGCCATCTTGAGGTCCATGATAAGCTGGCGGATGAATGGAAACACGCGGCGGTTGTCTTTGCTTCGCTTATAGGCGCTTACAATGTCGTCGACGGTAAACGACTCTTCGTCGCCCATTGAGGCTATCAGCTCTGTGAGCTGCTTCTTTTGCAGATAAATGTAAACATTCACCTCTTTAAGATAGGCCGAACGCACTTTCGATGCCTTGAAGTTGGCCGCTGTCTGGGTCTCTTGGTTCCACTCCTCATCTTTCAGTGTGAAAGGTGTGGGAATAAACCTCTTTTTTCGATTGTGAACAACTTGGAATACGAGCGGGTATTCCACAGAAACTTCGCTCCTTTTCCTGGGGAGCTGAAGCTTTAGCGTAACTGAAGCCATAAAAAATATATATTGATTAGCGTGATAAAAATAGTAATTTTTTCTGAAATAAAAACAATTTTTGCGCGAAAATGTTGTGATAGAGCGAACGGGGAAAGAGATTTCATCATCTTGGCACAGATGTTGAATATAGATATGCATAAGCGATCAACGACTAAAAATATCACTTATAAGGCTCTTTGTATTAATGTGTTGCACTTGTGTTTTGCGGGCCGTGCAGGCCTCTTTCGGTGCGGCGGTTTTTATGAATACCCTATCCAATAAATTATATAATATTAAAAAATTAAAATTATGAAAAAGAGATTATATTTCGTGCCCATGATGGCACTCGCAATGTTGGCCATGTCAGTCTCCTCATGCAGCAAGAAGACAATAGAGGGCAGTTACGCCAAAGACGACGCCGTTGCCATAGAGAGGCCCGGCACCCCGTCGGAGGGAATCGTGATACCATCTGACGACAATGCCGGCAGCGATTTCACAGGCGGCAACCCCGACATTGACTCTTGGGGCGACGTCGAATCGGGAGATATTGTGTTGATGTAAGTATAGAACGGCATATCCGGCACAGGCACCGCCTCGGATTACGACATGCCGGCCTTGAAAACAGACCGGCAGAAAAAGAGAAGATCATCGGGATCTTCTCTTTTTTTGCCTCAACGGCCGACAGTTCGCGGCAATACGCTTGGCGGCTCTCTCTTCCCGCGCTCTCTTTCCAAAGCGGATAAGGGGAAAGAGAGCTTTCCCGGCCGCAACTCCTTTCGTGTCGCACAAACCGTAACAGCTCGGCCTGTGCGTGTCAGCCCTATGTCGCTGTTCAGGGTCGGAAAGCCCGGTTCACTGTGCGTAAAGACTAAAATAAGGCCTCTCGGAGCTATTGAATTACAAATTTAGTGGCTATCTTTGTGTGTCGGCAACCTCAATGCCGGCATAAAGAGGCATGAGTAAAAACATCGATTTCACCACCGGGCCGGAGGGCCGTTCCATACTGCGGTTTGCCGTTCCGATAATATTCGGGGCGTTCATGATGCAGCTTTACAATTACGCCGACACGGTCATAGTGGGTCGTTATGTGGGCAAGCAGGCGCTTGCGGCAGTGGGGGCGTCGGCGCCGTTCGTGTTCATGCTCGTGTCGTTGGTCATAGGCATAGGCATAGGCACCACCATCATAATATCGCAGGCATACGGTGCGCGCGACCACGACCGTGTGCGCAAGGCGGCCGACTCGCTCTATATCTTTCTATTTCTGGCGGCAGTGGTCATGACGGTGGCAGGCCTTGTGTTATGCCGCAAGATAATGGAGTTTATAGACCTGCCCGCCGATATCATGCCATACGCGGTAAGTTACCTTAGAATATATCTGCTGGGGCTGGTGTTTCTCTTCTTCTTCAACTGCCTGTCGTCTATCCTCAGAGGTGTCGGCGACTCACGCACCCCGTTGCTCTTTCTCGTGGTCTCGTCACTGCTCAACATAGGTCTCGACCTTCTGTTCGTCGCCCTGTTCGGATGGGGCATAGAGGGGGCGGCGTGGGCCACGGTCGCGGCTCAGGCGGCGGCGGTGATATTCGCCATATCGTACACCAACAGAAAAAACGACCTCATAAAGTTCGACCCTCTGCACCTGCGTTTCGACCGCCGCATATTCCTGCGCAGCCTCAGGCTCGGCATACCCGCAGGCGCACAACAACTGCTCGTGGGCATGGGCATGCTTGCCATAATGTCCATAGTCAGCGATTTCGACACCGACACCGTTGCAGCCTTCTCGGGGGCGTCGCGCATCGAGACCATAGTGGCGGTCATCCCCATGAACCTCAGCATCGCTCTCACCTCGTTCACGGGTCAGAACTTCGGCATAGGAGCCTTTGACCGCATACGCCGCGGGCTGAGAGCCACAGTCATATACTCGGCAGTGGCCGGGGCGGTGATAATGGCGGGTTTGTTGCTCCTGGCCGAACCGCTCATGGAGGTGTTCACATCCGAAAGTGCGGTCATAGAGATAGGATGCGGATATCTCAGGGTGCTGGGCTTGTCTTTCTGGATCTTCTCGCTCATGTTCTGCTTCATGGGCGCCCTGCGCGGCATGGGCAACACCGTCGCCCCCATGCTGATAACGCTTTTCTCTTTATGGATAGTGAGGGTACCCTTGGCACACCTGCTCTCGAGCCGTTTCGGACAGATAGGTATATGGTCTGCCGGCTCGGTGGCGTGGCTTTTGGGTACGCTCTGCGCTCTTGCGGCATTTGTCCGGGAGGTGGGCAAGATGAGGAAAAAAGAGGTCTCGGGCATATAGGTATATGGTTGGCCGGTGCTGTGTCGTGGCTTTTTGTGTGCTTTGCGTTTATGCGGCATTTGTGCGTCGGAGCTGTGGTTTGATGTCATGCAAGTGGGGTGGTGGGCAGGTGAAAAGAAAGAGGCCGGGAGCGGGTCTATGTCCCCTGTGATGTCTGTCGGGGCTGTGTCTGAAAATAATTGTCGTCAGCCTGTTTGGTATCGGAAAATTTTGTGTATTTTTACCTCGGGCAATAAGCCCGCTTTTTGTTTATGGTTAAGTTATCGGAAAAGGCACGGCTCATGCCGGCATCACCCATCCGCAAATTGGTGCCCTTCTCAGAGGCAGCCAAAAAACGCGGAGTAAAAGTTTATCACCTCAATATAGGCCAGCCCGACATATCGACCCCTCGCGAGGCGTTCGATGCGTTGGCTGCCGCCGACGACCCCGTGTTGCGTTATACCCACTCGGCCGGCATAGAGAGCTATCGCCGCGGCCTGGCCGACTATTACAACGGCTTGGGCATACCGGCGGTCTCTTATGAAGACATAACCGTCACCACCGGCGGCTCCGAGGCCATAATATTCGCCTTTATGGCCTGCCTCAATCCGGGCGACGAGGTCATCACCCCCGAGCCGTTCTATGCCAACTATCGGGGCTTTGCCGTTGAGGCCGGCGTCAGCATCGCAACAGTCACCTCGACAATAGACGACAATTTCGCCCTGCCGTCGGTGGACCGGATAGAAAAATGTATCAGCGACAAGACGCGCGCCATCCTTATATGTAACCCCAACAACCCCACAGGTTACCTTTACACCGAGCAGGAGATGCGTCGCCTGGGTCGCATTGCCGCCGAACACGGCCTCTATCTCATTGCCGACGAGGTCTATCGCGAGTTTTGTTACGACGGAGCCACCCACTTCTCGGTGCTCAACATGACCGAATATGCCGACAATATCATCATGATAGACTCCGTGTCCAAGCGTTACAGTATGTGCGGTGTGCGTCTGGGAGCGTTGGTCACGCGCAATAAAGAACTTACCGCGGCTGTGTTGAAGCTGGCTCAGGCCCGCCTTTGTCCTCCGTTGCTCGCCCAGATAGCTGCCGAGGGGGCGCTCAAAACGCCTCAGAGCTATTTCGACAACGTCAAAGAGGAGTACACCCGCCGTCGCGACTTCCTTGTAAAACGGTTGCGCCAGATAGAGGGTGTGCGTTGTCCCATGCCGCAGGGCGCTTTCTATGCCACTGTGGAGCTGCCTGTCGACAATGCCGATGACTTCGCCCGCTGGCTCCTCGAGGAGTTCTCTTATCAAGGTGCGACGGTGATGCTTGCCCCGGCCTCGGGCTTCTATGCCACCGAGGGTGTGGGCCTCAATCAGGTGAGGGTGGCATACGTGCTCAATGTCGAGGATATGGCCGTTGCCATGGAGTGCCTCGAACACGGTCTTAAAGAGTATAAAAACAGATAGAGGAGCCACACGGCTCCTGCTGTAAGAG
>CAMRVW010000101.1 GCA_947054185.1 uncultured Rikenellaceae bacterium
AGGTCGGCCCACAAAAAACAAATTGCCGCGCCAGACACCCCGGCACGGCAAAACCATTTTCTTAAAAATAAAAAATCAGGGTCGTAAATTCTTGGCGGACACAACGCACGCTAAGACCGTTAGTCTTATAGTTGCCATTGTTCACGTTCAAATCACTGCTGTTGAAGTACAGGTTGTACGCGTTGCTAGAATCGTACGCAACTGACGACCAATAGCGCCCATCTGTACCCGCGTTGTTCAACGAACCGTCCGAGTTGTTGCGCCTTCCGACAGCGGGAAACTCCAAAACGGGAATCTAAGTCAAGCAGGTGTTTACAAAAAGCAGTGCAAGGCATACGAATCACACGGCCATTCTTTCGACTAAGAAGGCAAAGCCTCCCCAGTAACCTGCTGAATTTACGGGGCACTCTCGGGAAGCTGTCCTGAAAAGGCTTGCCGCCCGACCCTCGCCACAACCCTGATTTTATCAAAACACCAGCGTCGCAAATTCTTGGCGGACACAACGCACGCTAAGACCGTTCCGCTTATTCCAGTTATTCTGCGGATTCACATTACTGCTATTGAAGTTCAGATTGTACGCGTTGTTAGAATCATACGCAACTGACGACCAATAGTTTCCGTTCTGACCCGCGTTGTTCAACGTACCGGACGTATTGTTGCGGTAACCGACAGCGGGAAACTCCAAAACGGGAATCCGAAGCAAGCAGGTGTTTACATTAAGCCGCGCAAGATAGCCTTACACTGCGATATTTTATTTTCAAATCCGGGCATCCGGAAAAGTGAGGCTGTGTCTGCAAAACAGAGGCCGGCATGACTTTCCGTCAGCTTAGTCGGTCAACATCGACAGCAGCGTCTCCATCACTTCGGCAAACTTGGTTACGCTGGCAATGTCGAGTCGTTCTGAAGGTGAGTGCACGTTTTTTATGTCGGGACCTATCGACACCATGTCGAGCCCGGGATATTTGGCCAGAAACAGGCCGCACTCCAGACCCGCATGTATGGCCTTGACGGCGGGCGGACGTCCATAAACCTTTCTGTAAGCCTCTATGGTGGTGCGCACGATGGGCGAGTCGGCAGATGGGGCCCACCCGGGATACCCCTCGCTTTGGGTGACATCGGCACCGTAAGCCTCGAAGTGAGCCTTCATGACGGCTGCCAGCCACTCTTTCTTGCTGTCGAGAGAGCTGCGTTGAGAGGTCGATATGACTATGCGGTCGTCTTTCATCTTCACCGATGCCAGGTTGGTGCTCGTCTCCACGAATCCCTCTATGTCCTGACTGAATGCCGCCACGCCGTTCACGGCAGTGAATATGGCCTCGGTAAGCCTGTAACCGACATCTGTTGTCAACGCTTCGCCCGATGCCCGACCCGTCACTGTCATCTCTATGGCAAGCGACGGCTCGGTCTTGTGATACTCGTTGCGAGCGGCATGGGCTATGCGACGCACCATGGCCTCTATGTCAGGGCATGCCGACGATATCACAGCCACCTCGGCCATCGCCTCGCGAGGGATGGCATTGCGCAGATTGCCGCCCTCTATGCGTGTTATCCATAAAGGGGTGACCTCTAGCATGGAGTGCATCACGCGGGATAGCAACATGTTGGCGTTGGCAAGGTGCGAGTTGATGTTGTCGCCCGAGTGTCCGCCTTGAAGACCGCTCACGCGTATGGTCACGGCGGTGAGGTTGTCGGGCACCACCACGCGCTCGGCCTTGAACGAGGCCACGGTGTCTATGCCGCCGGCACACCCTATGAACACCTGCTCTTCATCTTCCGAGTCGAGGTTTATAAGACGCGGCGCCGTGAGCATATCTTTGCCCAGACCGAAAGCGCCCGTCAGCCCCCTCTCTTCGTCGACGGTAAAAAGAGCCTCTATGGGAGGATGGCTCATGGTGTGAGAGTCCAAAACATAGAGGGCCACGGCCATGCCTATGCCGCAGTCGGCCCCTAAAGACGTGCCTTTCGAGAGCACGTAACCGCCGTCGACATAGGCAGGTATGGGGTCATGCTCAAAGTCTGTATCCACGCCGGAATCTTTCTCGCAAACCATGTCGACATGGCTCTGGAGGGCTATCGGCGTGGTGGCGGTGCTGTTTTGCGCTCCTTTGACTATCAGCAGGTTGCCCGCCTTGTCGAAGCGGTGTTCGAGTCCGCGCTCTTGGGCGAACCGGGCCAGCCACCCGGTTATCTCCTGCTCGTGTCCGGAGGGACGCGGTATGCGTGTTATCTGTTCGAAAAAGCCCCACAGAGGGGCGGGGTTGAGTTCCGATATCTTCATGGTGTCGGTTGTAAGACGTTATGTAAAAACCGGCAAGAGCACCGCCCCTGCCGGCAATAATCAGAGTGAGAGACTATCGCGGGTTGATGATGCTGCGAAGAGTTCGGGGTATGTCAATGTTGTCGATCATGCCACCGAGATGCTCAAGACCGTCGCCCGCCGCCAACACTATCACCGGTGCCGCCGAGTGCGAACCTGAAGTCCATCCCAGACCTGCGGCGGTGCTCACAAGCGACAACGCCCTGTCGACAGCCGAGCTTCTGCTTTTGTCATACAGTTTTTCTAACTGTGCCCACTCTTTGTCGCTCACGGGTACGGCGCCGCCAAGACTCCAGCGCTCCTCCAATATCTTGCGGGCCTCGCACCACGATGTCTTTTTGGTAAGCAATTTCTTGACCGCCTCGCCTGAGCTCTCTATGTCAGACAACACACCTATGTTCATGGTATAACCCATCTTGCGGTTGCCGAGGGCGAAACCGCCTGTCTCGTGGTCGGCAGTCACTATTATAAGGGTCTCGCCGGGATGTTTCTTGTAAAAACTGTAAGCCTCGGCGATGGCGTTATCGAAGTCTGTCACCTCCTCTATGGCTGCGGCGGCATCGTTGGAGTGGCATGCCCAGTCTATCTGTCCCCCCTCGGCCATGAGGAAGAAGCCTTTGTCGCCGCCGCGCTTTTTGAGATAACTTATCGATGCGCGCACCATGTCGGCCAACGTCATGTCGTCGGGGGTACGGTCTATGGCAAGTGCCAGCGATGATGCAGAGGCGCCGTCACGCTCGGTGAGCACCACGGGCGACTTGGCCGAAGGGAGCTTTTTGAGACCGTCGCGCCCTTTGAGACGCACATAACCGGCCTTCTCATATTCGCGATATGCATCCACGTCGTCCACGACAGGGTTGAGCAGACCGGCGCCGCCATAGAGGTCGAACGATGCCGCAATGCCGTCGAGGGCTATATTGTGGTATTGGTTGCGGTGGGGACGATGGGCATAAAAGGCGGCAGGGGTGGCGTGGTCTATGCTCACCGAGGTTATCAGACCAACGGCCTTGCCTGTGTGTTTGGCATCGACGGCGATGCTGTAAACGGCGGCGCTGTCGGGCGTCATGCCTATCATGCCTGTGGCGGTCTTGTTGCCGGTGGCAAGGGCTGTGCCGGCGGCAGCGCTATCGGTGATGTAACTGTCGGAGCAATAGGTTGTTGAAAGGCCTTTGATGGGCAGCGAAAACATGGCAAGACGTTCGTTGCCGTAAAACCCTTTTTTGTTGGCGCGGTAATGCTCGGTGGCCGTAAGCAGGGGTATGCCCATGCCGTCGCCTATGAAATAGAAGACATATTTGGGTTGCACGGCCCACAGAGAGGCTGACGAAAGACACAGAAAGAGTGTCAGAAGATATTTTCTCATCGTTTGAAAAGTTTAGGTGTAATCAAATTCATCGTCTTGTAACAGAGCCACCCGAACGACAGTCCCGTGATGGTGCCGAAAAATATGTCGGCCGGGTAATGCGCTCCCAGGTATATGCGGCTGTAACATATCGCCGCCGACAAAAGCATCACCGTTACGGTGTACCATTTCCGACGTATCACCAGTGCCGTGAAGAGCGACACCCCGAAGCTGTTGGCCGCATGCGACGACACGGTGCCGTAAAGACCGCCGCGGTATCCGTACACCGTGTGCACCAGCCCGTCGAGCAATGGTTCGTGGGTGGGCCGCAGCTTGGGCAGCGCATATTTGAAGGTGGTCGATATGCGGTCGGAGAGCAACACCACCAAAGCTATGAAGAAGATGGCGGCAAAGAAGCATCGTTTGTCGTCATAACGCCGCCACATCAGCCACAGGGCCACCACACCCACGGGCACAAGGGCAAACTTGCTCGACAGTGCCCACATAATGGCATCTGTAAATGTGCCGCCGTCGCCATTCAAGGCAAGAAAGAGGGTGCGGTCTATATCAAGGAATTTTTCTGCGAATGTCATGGTGCTGTCGCTTGTGTTTTTGCTGTTTCTCTCTTTTGTCGTTTCCGGCGAGCCTGCCTCTTGTCTTTTGTTGGCCGGCCTTTGCCTTTTGACAGGTCTCCCCGGTTATCTTCGGCCTGACAGGAGCAGGCGCACTGCTCACAGACGCCGTAAGTCAAGGTTCCGCAACGGCGCCTGCACCCCTCTCTTGCGGTCTGAACGCCCTGTCGGCCACAGTGTGGTAATATTGTTGTATGTATGCCTCGAAGAAGCGCACACGGGCAGGGTCGGCTCTCTCTTTTATGTCGTGCTCTTTGGCTGGGTCGCTGTCAAGGTCATAGAGGGCGGTAAGGCCGTTTTCAGAGAGGCGATAGAACAGACCCCCCTCCACCACCCCGAACGAGCCGTCGAAGTAACCCGCCGCAAAGCCCTTTTCCGAAGAGTCGAACATATCGTTGCCGAAGGCCGTCACCGAGCCGTCGTAACCCAACATGGCCAAGAGGGTGGGCATGATGTCGAGCTGCGAGACGGTCTTGTCTATGCGCCCCTTAAGGCCTGCCGACGGCATATAGAAAAATATGGGTATGCGGTGGTTATAGGGTGCGCTCAACAGGCGGGCATCTTCGGCCCCGGAGCCGTGGTCGGCCATCATGATAAAGAGGGTGTTTGCAAACCACGGCTTTGTCGACGCCTCGCGGAAGAACTCCCTCAGGGCATGGTCGGTATATCGCATCACCTTATGTATGGGCAAGGCCCCCTCTTCAAAGCGCCCCTCCATGTGGGGAGGCACCTTGAAAGGCTCGTGTGACGACAGTGTGAATATGGTGGACATGAACGGGCGAGGCATGGCGTCGAGTCTGTCGAGAACGAACGGCAGGAACTTATCGTCCCAGATGCCCCACTTGCCGTCGAAGTCGCCGCCACCGTAAACCTTGGCGTAATCTTCCCGCGAGACGAACTGCTGCACCCCCGCCATCTTGCCGAACGCCACAAAGCTCATGGACTCGCGCGAGGCCCCGTGCATGAATGAGGTGGCGTAACCCTTGTCGGCCAATATCTCGGGGAGAGCGTAATAGTCGGCCTGTGACTGGGGCAGACGCAGGAAGTTTTTGTTATATGACGGGATGGAGGCCCACACGGCAGGCATGGCGTCTATGCTTTTGATGCCGCCCTGGTATGCGTCGGTAAAGAGCAGACCCTCGTGAAAGAGCGAGTCGAGAAAAGGGGTGTAACTCTCTTGCGATGGTTTGAAAAGCGGGTTGAGCGATTTGATGTGAGGGCTGCCGAAGCTCTCAAGCATAATTATCACCACGTTGCAATCCTCTGGCAGGCGGGGGCGGGAAACACCGTCACCTCCACAGATGCGGCGCAAGGGCACATAGGTGCTGTCTGCCTCCTGCCGGCTCATATATGTCACCCCGTGGAGCTTGTTGCCCCATGTGCGTATGACGCAGAAAGGGTTGCTCAGCACCACTTGCGACATTTCGGGACGCACGAACAAGGCCGCATCGCTGACATTGACAGGATAGGCGTCGGCCCCCGTGCGGTAACCACGTATGCCTATCACGGCAAAGGTGACCATAGCCGCCAGCCACACCGTGCGCACCGCATAACGAAGCCCCTTTTGCGCAAGGATATGGTTGCCGCCACGATATCGCAAAAGCCTGAAGCATGTCAGATAAAGCAGCGTGACCAAAGACACCCACAGCAGAGTGCCTTGCCAATAGTCGACGAACATAGACCCCAGCAACGTGCCGCCCGTGGGCTCGCCGAGGTAATGTATGTCGTCCGAGACTATGCGTGACAGCTTATATGGGAAATAGAAGATGTCGGCAATGTTTACCAACAGCCCCACCGCATTGACGACCATGAAACCCACCGATATCACCCGCTGCCAAACGGGACGCTCGACTCTGTCGAACGGCAGCAACCACATCACGATAAACGGCAGATTGATATAGAATATCGACCCCGAGTCGAACACAAACGACGCTTTGACTATCTGCCCCCATTCATCCCATCTGGCAGCCCCTATGATGGAGCGGTTATGGCAATAGAACACCACCCGACACAAAGCGTATGTCAGAAACAGAAAAAAAAGCCGCCCCGACAGCACCGGCATTCTGGTATGCAAAAGTCTCTTCAAAAACCACATGTCTTCTCCTTGTTATGCCACAAAGATAAACATTTGTCGGCAAAGACAACGCATGTCGTGCAAAGGCGCCGGTTATCGGTTTGCTGACAGTGCCGTTTATTTTGCGGGCACTGCCTCTTTTATGGTTTGCTGGCACTGCCTCCGGCGGCCCTTCCGGGGGAGGGGTCACGGACCCCGATTTGAGATTTTTGAGGAACAACTAAGGAGGAAGTACGAATATCTGATAAAGATTACGCAGTCTTGGGACGTGCGAATCTTTATCAGATATTCGTTTTTCGGCCCCGGGGTTTTGTGCCTAAAGTATGTCAAAACAGGGGTATGACCGCTTCTCGGAAAGGGTGTGGAAAGCAGAGCGGCAAACAAAAGTGGGGCAGTGCGGCAAAACATAAACGGACACATCGCCAACATTCGCCCCTTTAGTTCCGACATGGCGGTCTGAGAGAACCGAAACCGCACATATTCCTTATTCAGGCATTACGAAGTATGCCGTAAGCCTATTCCTTGTAAACGGGACGATCTAAGGAGGCCCGAGCGGCCCGGAGCCTCCGCCAACGGAGGGCCGCACACCACAGAGCAATATAAGTAAGGCGACATAATCCCACTCACACCGCCAATCTCTCTCCCGCCTTGCCCTCCGCAGGCTCCGTTCCGCTCTCCGTCACGCAAAAAGGAACGTTCCCCCGCACAACCCAAGCAAGCCGCTCACGCTCTTCCGCCTCACGCTAAAATCTCATTCCCCACTCTCCAGGACCCGAATCCGCGTCCTATGAAGCCGACCGCAGGTCGGCCCACAGCGGTCTGAGTGCAACGAAACCGCACACATTCCTTATACTCGACACACGAAGTGTGGAGTAAACACAAATTCCTTATCCCGGGCTGAGGTCACAAGGCCCGAGCGGCCCGGAGCCTCCCCCAACGGAGGGCCGCACACCGCAGAGTAATATATAGTGCAGTGGCTCAATCCCACTCGCCACCCCCATTACTTCCTCGCCCTGCCCTCCGCAGGCTCCGTGCCGCTCTCCGTTAGGCCAAAGGCACGAACCCGCCCCGGCAGGCCATCAGAAAGGTGTCCGTGACACCCAAAGAACCAAAGAATTAATCATTGGCGGACACAACG
>CAMRVW010000102.1 GCA_947054185.1 uncultured Rikenellaceae bacterium
TATATGGTCAACAAGTCGTAGATGATAAAGAAGATCGCCGAGCTGATAAACGACAAGAAGATAGAGGGCATATCGTACATAAACGACGAGAGCGACCGAAACGGCATGCGCATCGTGATAATACTCAAGCATGATGCGGTGGCCAGCGTGGTGTTGAACAACCTGTACAAATATACGCAGCTTCAGTCGTCGTTTGCCGTCAACAGCATCGCTCTTGTGAACGGCAGGCCTATGACCCTGACGCTGAAAGATCAGATACATCACTTTGTGGAGCATCGTCACGAGGTGGTGGTGCGTCGTTCGCGGTTCGATCTGAAAAAGGCCGAAGAGCGCGCCCACATACTCGAAGGTCTGCTTATTGCGCAGGACAACATTGACGAGGTGGTGAGCATCATACGTTCGTCGGAGACCACGGAGGTGGCCAAGAGCAGGCTCATGGAGCGTTTCTCTCTGAGCGACAGGCAGGCATCGGCCATAATAGACATGCGTCTGCGAGCGCTCATAGGACTGGAGCGGGAGAAATTGCAGAAAGAGTATGACGAGAAGATGAAGACCATAGAGTATCTCAAAGCCATTTTGGCCGACGAGCGATTGCAGTTGCAGGTGGTAAAGGACGAGATGCTCGAGATGAAAGACAAGTATGGAGACCCGAGGCGTTCGGACATAGTGCTGACGGCAGCCGAGTTTAATCCCGAAGATTTTTATGCCGACGAGGATGTGGTGATAACCATATCGCACCTGGGTTACATCAAGCGCACACCTCTTGCCGAGTATCGCACTCAGGCGCGCGGCGGCGTGGGCATGAAGGGGTCGGCAACGCGTGACGAAGACTTCATAGAGCATCTGTATGTGACATCCATGCACAACACCATGCTCTTCTTTACCGAGAAGGGTCGCTGCTTCTGGCTCAAGGTATATGAGATACCCGAAGGCACCAGAGCTTCCAAGGGCAGGGCCATACAGAACGTGATACAGATAGAGCCTGACGACAAAGTGAGGGCATACATCAACGTGAGAAGATTGACGGACAAAGAGTATGTCGAGTCTAATTACATATTGATGTGTACCAAGCAGGGCATAGTCAAGAAGACCAAGCTGGCGGAATATTCGCGTCCGCGCCAGAGCGGTGTGGTGGCCATTGTGATAAAAGAGGGCGACCAGTTGCTTGAGGCCAAGCTGACAACGGGCGAAAGCGACGTCTTGTTGGCCGCAAGGGGCGGCAAGGCCATACGTTTCCAGGAGGGCGACGTGCGCTCTGTGGGACGAAGCAGCATGGGTGTGCGTGGCATGACCCTCGACGAGGGCGACGAGCTGGTGGGCATGGTATCGCACGAGCGCGACCAGAAAGCCGAGATATTGGTATTGTCGGAGAACGGCTTCGGAAAGCGCACCGACATTGACGAGTATCGCACCATCACCCGTGGCGGCAAGGGCGTCAAGACCATTCAGGTGACAGAGAAGACCGGTGCCCTGATATCAATACAGAGTGTGACCGACGACAACGACATCATGATAATAACCAAGTCGGGGTTGACGATTCGCACCCCGGCATCGGATGTAAGGTTGACGGGTCGTGCAACGCAGGGTGTGAAGGTGATAAACCTGCGCTCTAACGATGCAATAGCCTCTGTGGTGGTGGCGCCCAAGACAGACGAAGAAGAAGAGGGCATCTCTTCAGAGACACAGGTCATATCCGAGGAGAGCATCTAACCCCTTGTTACCGGCCGTGGCGCGAGAGGCCTCGGGGCCGGATGGAAAGACCCATAGACCGGGAGCTGAAATCGAAATCTCGGGGCCAGGCACAAAAAGGAGGAGGGGCCAAGGCTAAAAAACGGTGGCGGGGAGCCAAAGGGCCGAGACAGCGAGAATGAGAACAAACCACGGAGTCGAGCACCAAGAGACCGGGCACATAAGGGAGATAACCAAGGCCCCGGAAACTGAAGTCGAAACATAGGGGCTTAGAGCTCGGGGTCGAGACTGCGGGACCCAAGTAAAGGGGGCGAAAAGGGAACAGGCACCGAAGTTTGCTGATGGCAAGGATGGCTATGCCTTATATGGTTTGCCTGAAAATGAACATTATTGTCGCGGTCGTTTTTGGCACGGCAATTGGTTGGCTTGCAAAGAGGCGGCGGAACGGATGTCTCTTAATGGTTCGACGGCGGAGAGGCTCGGACACAAGCATGTTTTTGCAGTGTTCGGGTTTTCATTCGGGTTGTCGGGTCTTTGCTCGGAACAAAAAAATTAAACGAAAACTATTTTAATACTTTTTTTATGAAAAAATTGATTTTGATGATGGCGGTTATGGCGATCGTAACCATGCCTGCCATGGCGCAAAAGGTCAATGCGGATGCGATCAAAGCCAAGATAGAGAAAAACGAGGCTATGAGTCGGGACCCCAAGAAGTCGTTGAAAGCGGCCACATGGATAAACCTCGGCAAAGCATATTATGAGGCGGCCACTGCCAATACAGCAATGCTCTTCCCCGGTCTGACTTACGATTTCCTTGTGCTCTCTGTCGGTCAGGCAAGCAACGCAAACGAGCCCGAGACGAGGAAAGTGGGCGGTAAAGACTATGCCGTATTGACATACGACGCAGTGGACGTATATATCGACCCGGCCACCAAGACGGTGCACACATGGAAAGAGACCAAGCCCATCGACGAGGATGCTTTTGCCAAGGCGATAAAGGCTTACGACAAGGCTTATGAGACTGACCCCAAGAGCCTGGACAAGGTCAACGAGGCTTACATATCTGTGGTAACCGCACTTACAAACGACGGTCAGGGCTTCTATGAGCTCGACGAGTATGGCAAGGCAGCCAAATGCTTCGCTGAGGCGGCTGAGCATGCCAAGAACAACCCCAACGGCGAGATGGAGAACGCCAAAGAGTTGGCTTTCTTCGCTGGTGTGGCATCTTATCAAGCAGGCATGTATGACAAGGCTAAAGCCATATTTACAGAGCTTTTGAACAACAATTACGAGCAAAACGGCGAAGTGTTCCTCTATCTGGCCACCACACAGGACAAAATGGATGACAAAGCGGCAGCCAAAGAGACATACATGACAGGTATTAAGAAGTATGCCAACAACACCAACCTTTTGACTCAGTTCATATCTTTCGCCATAACCAACAACGAAGACCCCACCATTGTGCTGCCCTATGTGTTGACCGCACAACAGGCTGACCCCAAGAACGTGGGTCTGTTGCTCGCCGAGGGTATCGTATATGACAAGATGAAGGATTACGAAAAGGCCATTGCCGCTTACGACAGGGCTTTGGAGATGGATCCCACATTCTTCGGCGCTCATTACAACAAAGGTTTCGCATATTACTCTTATGCAGGCGAGTATAACAAGCAGATAGGTCAGACCGATTATACCAACAAAGCGCGCATAGAAGAGTTGAAGCAGGGTTTCATCGCCAACATGAAACATGCCACCGAGGCTTTTGAAAAAGCTCACGAGGTCAACCCCAACGACCCCAGCGTCGTTGAGCTTCTCCGCTCGGCTTACTTCTCGCTCAGAGACGAAGGCGACGACATGAAAGCCAAATATGAGCATTACAACGCTTTGTCTAAGAAGATGAAATAAGCATCATATCCTTATATCTTTGAAAAGGCGCCTTGCGGGGCGCCTTTTCTGTTTTTGCGGTGAATTTTTACAAGGGATTTTGTGGGGAGGAAAAGAACGTGGCACTGCTCTATGATTATTTGGAGGACAGAGTGGCGACACTATTTGGGATTTGAAAAGGGGGAAGTGTGGAGAAAAGCAATTTTTTTGTGCGGTTAGTGAATTTATTTGTCATACATGGAAAAATCGGCCTGACAGGTTAATTTGGCGGTTATTATTTCGTGCTGCAACGATCATGATTAAATATTATGGTTTTACATTTAATTTATTTAGGGCTTGAGAGTTGTTTTTTAGTGTGTATTCCATGCAAAAAACGGCTGTATGGCGGACATGGCGAGACTGTGTCGTTTTATTAATCATCGGCATTATTTTACCGTCATGGCATATAATAAAAGGTCATTGGCGGCATGTGGTTAGAGTATAAAAACATAGGAGACTTATTTATAAAAAGCATTAAACGGCAGAGTGAGAAAAAGTGATTTAAAATGTGGCCGGGATATTTTGTAATCTGCTGGAAATGTTGTATTTTTGTATGTGATTCTTAACCTGATACGAGATAATTTCAACAAAAACAATAATTTAAACTATTTTAATCCATGTCAGACGTAAAACGTGTGTACTCTTTCGGCAATAAAAAGGCCGAGGGTAATGGTAAGATGAAAGAGCTGCTCGGTGGTAAAGGTGCCAACCTTGCAGAGATGAACCTTATCGGCATACCCGTGCCCCCGGGTTTCACAATCACAACCGATGTTTGTACTGAATATTTCAAACTCGGCAAACAACAGGTGATAGACCTTTGCAAACCTCATGTCGAAAAGGCGATCAGAGAGATCGAAGAGGTCATGGGTTCGCAGTTCGGCAGCACGACAAACCCGTTGTTGGTGTCGGTCCGTTCGGGTGCGCGCGTGTCGATGCCCGGTATGATGGACACCATTCTCAACCTCGGTCTTAACGACGAAGCCGTTGAGGGTGTGGCCAAAAGAAGCGGTAACCCCCGTTTTGCGTGGGACTCATACCGTCGTTTCGTGCAGATGTACGGCGACGTGGTCATGGGCATGAAGCCCCAGAGCAAAGAGGATCACGACCCCTTCGAGGAGATCATCGACCAGATGAAGGCTTCTCGCGGCGTTAAAAACGACACCGAGCTTAACACCGAAGACCTCAAAGAGTTGGTTGCCAAGTTCAAGGCTGCCGTCAAGACCGTGACCGGCGAGGAGTTCCCCACCAATCCATGGGATCAGCTTTGGGGTGCCATCTGCGCGGTATTCGACAGCTGGATGAACGAGCGCGCCATATTGTATCGCCAGATGAACAAGATACCCGCAGAATGGGGTACGGCCGTTAACGTTCAGGCCATGGTGTTCGGTAACATGGGCGACAACTCGGCAACAGGTGTTGCATTCACCCGCGACGCCGCAACAGGCGAGAACATATTCAACGGCGAGTATCTGGTGAACGCTCAGGGCGAGGACGTGGTGGCAGGTATTCGCACACCCCAGGAGATAACAATCGAGGGCTCGCGTCGCTGGGCCGCTCTTCAGGGTATCTCGGAAGAGGATCGCAAGAGCAAGTATCCCTCTTTGGAGGAGGTGATGCCGGTGGCTTACAAAGAGCTATTCGACATACAGAACCACCTCGAGACATACTTCAAGGACATGCAGGACATTGAGTTCACCATTCAGGACGGCAAGCTGTGGATGCTTCAGACACGCAGCGGCAAACGTACCGGCGGCGCTCAGGTGCGCATGGCAATGGAGATGCTCGAAGAGGGCATGATAGACGAGAAGACCGCCATACTTCGTGTTGAGCCCTCTAAGCTCGACGAGCTTCTGCACCCAGTATTCGACGCATCTGCAATAAAGAGCGCCAAGGTGTTGACCAAGGGTCTGCCCGCATCTCCGGGTGCTTCGACAGGTCAGGTGGTATTCTTTGCCGATGATGCCGAGGCGTGGAGCAAGCAGGGCAAGAAGACCATTTTGGTGCGCATAGAGACATCTCCCGAAGACCTTAAAGGCATGGTCGAGTCGGAGGGTATTCTCACGGCTCGCGGCGGTATGACATCACATGCTGCTGTGGTGGCCCGCGGTATGGGCAAATGTTGCGTATCGGGCGCGGGTGCTCTTCGCATCGATTATAAAGCAAGAACCATTACCATTGGCGACACCGTAATCAAAGAGGGTGACTGGATTTCTCTCAACGGTTCGACAGGTGAGGTTTACCTCGGCCAGGTGGCCACCAAAGCTGCCGAGCTCTCGGGTAACTTCGGCAAGTTGATGGATTTGGCCAACAAATATGCTCACCTTAAGGTTCGTGCCAACGCCGACACTCCCCGCGATGCCAAGCAGGCACTCGACTTCGGCGCTCAGGGCATCGGTCTCTGCCGCACAGAGCACATGTTCTTCGAGGGCGACCGTATAAAGGCCGTGCGCGAGATGATATTGGCAGACGACGAGGCCGGCCGCAGAAAAGCGCTCGACAAGTTGTTGCCCATTCAGAGAGGCGACTTTGAAGGTCTATTCGAAGTTATGAACGGTCTTGCCGTGACCGTGCGTCTGCTCGACCCCCCCTTGCATGAGTTCGTGCCCCACTTCGAGAAAGAGCAGAAAGAGCTGGCTGCCGAGCTTGGCGTCTCTTACGAGACAATCAAAGCCAAAGTGGAGGCTCTCGTGGAGGTTAACCCCATGCTCGGTCACCGTGGATGCCGTCTGGGCAACACATATCCCGAGATAACCGAGATGCAGACACGTGCCATCATTGAGGCTGCCATGAACGTCAAAGCCAAGGGTATACCCGTGAAGGTTGAGATAATGGTGCCTTTGGTGGGTAACCACAAAGAGCTCAAGTATCAGAAGAGGATAATTGACGCAACAGCCGCTCAGGTGTTTGCAGAGCGTAACGATCAGGTGCCTTACATGATAGGTACCATGATTGAGGTGCCGCGTGCCGCCGTGACCGCAAACGAGATTGCAGAGGTGGCTGAGTTCTTCTCATTCGGTACCAACGACCTTACACAGATGACTCTCGGTTTCTCTCGTGATGACATATCTAAATTCTTGCCCGAATATTTGCGTCGCGGCATCCTCAAGCAGGATCCCTTCCAGATACTCGACGTCAAGGGTGTCGGTCAGCTGATACGTGAGGCAGTGTTCAAAGGCAGAAGCGTTCGCGAAAAGCTCAAATGCGGCATTTGCGGCGAGCATGGCGGCGAGCCCTCTTCTGTCAAGTTCTGCCACTATGCAGGCCTTAACTATGTATCTTGCTCGCCTTTCCGTGTGCCCATCGCACGTCTGGCAGCAGCTCATGCAGCTATAGAGTAAACTTAACATTTCATAAAAAAGAGAGTGGAGTCCTGAGGGCTCCACTCTCTTTTTTATGGCGTGTTGCCTCGTTAATGGTTTACTAGAACTGCCTCCGGCGGCCCTTCCGGGGGAGGGGTCCAGACCCCGTTTTGATATTTTTGAGGAACAACTAAGGAATAAGTACGAAAGTTATGTGTAAAGATGTTCGACTTGGGTCTCACACCTTTACACATAACTTTCGTTTTTGGCCCTGAGGGTTGGTACCTAAAGTATGTCAAAACATGGGCCATGGCTCTCGTGGAAAGGGTGTGGAGGCGGGGCGGGAAACAATAACGGCAGTACGCAAATCATAAGGAGCAGGGCGGTAAAATATCGGCGGGGTGTTATCAAGGTTGTGTGGGCCGACCTGCGGTCGGCCGCATGAGGTGCGGATTCGGGGTCGGGAGCATGGGGGATGTGATTTAA
>CAMRVW010000103.1 GCA_947054185.1 uncultured Rikenellaceae bacterium
TGTCACCCACATTGTTCAGAAAATCGTTTATGCCCTCCTCTATGGTTATGGTCGTCTGGGCGGGGGTTATCTCTTTTCTGCCGAAATATCCGCGCGCTGAAAATACAGACACATCGTCAAACGACAACTCGGCCTCGAGCGAAGCCGACGGATAGACCGTGCCGCTGAAAACAAACGCCAGACTGTTACCCTCAGAGGGTTTTATCGTACACCCGGCAAGATCGACAACGGCACCCGACCTTATCTCTATTGGGTTTCCCGAGACATCCAACACATTTTCAGCCTTGCAGACAAGCCCCCTAAATGCCTCCCCACCTGAAAAACGCAGACTTCCGGCACTCAATTTCACCTTCGATATACGCTCATCACCGGGCATACGAAGTTTCTCGACCACCCTATTCTCGGGTATCTCTATGCCATCGGCGCGCCCCGGCAAACCTGAAACACCATACGCCGAAGAGCCTCCGGGCAATTTTATCGGTATATCGGGAATAAATTCATCTATATCAACCCTGACTTTCGGAAACTCAAACGACAATATCTCATCGAACTGCTTTTCATCCATAAGGTCTAAGGCAATGCTGTCTGTCATGACCATGACGCCCTCGGAGTCATACTTTATAAGAGTCGTATCCATGCCCGAGAGTTCAAACAGGCTCGCCTGACTGAAGTTGATGCCGCCCACAGGCAGCGATGTATTTACACTGAAACTGAGGTCTTTGAAATCGTCAGCCGGATTACAAGACCACAACAAAGCGGAAAGCAAGACCGCACCGAGAATCGGCCTGCCCATAGACAATTTATTCAGCACTTCTTCGCTCCTTTACTTTATTACAATCTTATATTTGTCCCTTCTCTTTTAAATTACAAATGTAAACATTTTTAATCATTCTGAAAACTCCAACAAAATTATTCTCTCTTTACGCCCGCAGCCCATAACCCGCCAAAGCGTCCATGCCGCACACATTAACAACACCGTGCACAATCAGGCTCTGCCGCAGACATCACCCGGTGTCTGTCACAAAAAAAACTCCGGTCGCTCTTCCTCTGAGAAGAGCGACCGGAACCGTATGATTAAAGTTTACGAAAGACTAAAGAGTGTCGCTTCCGTACTTTTTAGAGAACATGTTCATGTCGTCGAGCACCTTCATTATCTTCTTGACATGGAGGGCTGAAGCGTCAAGCAGAGACTTCTCTTCGGCATCGAGCGACAGCTCCACAACCTTCTCCACACCCTCTTTGCCGAGCACCACAGGCACCCCGAGGTGAAGATCTTTGTAACCATACTCGCCGTTGAGCGATGCGCATACGGGCAATATGGCCTTGGTGTCTTTAGCTATGGCCTGCACCATGATGGCTGCCGACAAGCCGGGCGCATACCATGCCGAGGTACCCATCAGAGAGACGATCTCGCCACCGCCGTTTTTGGTTCTCTCGACAATGGCGTCAAGCTTCTCTTTACCTATAAGCTCGGTAACGGGTATGCCCGAAACGGTTGTCAGACGAGGCAGCGGCACCATGGTGTCGCCGTGGCCGCCCATCAGCTGAGCCTTTACCAACTCGGGTGATGTGCCCAACTCGTCGGCGATGAATGCGCAATAACGAGCCGTATCGAGAATACCGGCCATACCCATCACGCGGTTAGACTTAAGACCCGAAGCCAGGAAAGCTGCATAGGTCATCACGTCCAACGGATTGGAAACCACGATGATGATGGGATTTTCGTTATATTTCATTATGTTCTCGGTCACCTCTTTGACGATACCTGCATTGATGCTGATAAGGTCGTCACGGCTCATGCCCGGCTTGCGGGGAAGACCTGCGGTGATAACGACGATATCCGAACCTGCCGTCTTGGAGTAATCGTTGGTCGACCCGGTTATGCGGGTGTTGAAGCCCAAGATGGGTGCGGTCTGCCACATATCGAGCCCCTTGCCCTGAGACACACCGTCTTTCACATCCACAACGACAACCTCTTTGCAGATATCCATTCTCGCCACCTCGTGTGCACATGTGGCACCGACGTTGCCGGCACCGACAACTGTAACTTTGTTTACCATGATATGTTATTAAAAATAAACGTTAAAGACTGAGCTTCCAAAGAGAGCCTAAGCTATGATTGCCTTGTAACCCTCGTCTGAAAGGAGACCTTCGAGCTCTGAAGGATCGCTCATTTTCACCTTTATCATCCAACCCTCGCCGTAAGGATCCTTGTTGACCGTCTCGGGAGCGTCGTTAAGAGCCTCGTTGAACTCGATCACCTCGCCCGACACGGGTATGAAAGCGTCGGAAACGGTCTTGACCGCCTCGATGGTGCCGAAAACATCGTTCTGTGCAAGAGTCTCGCCGGTGGTTGTCACATCGACAAACACAATGTCGCCGAGCTGGCTCTGCGCATAATCGGTAATGCCAACATAAGCGACATCACCCTCAACTCTAATCCATTCGTGGTCGTTAGAGTACTTCAAATTAGAAGGAACATTCATGACTATATCTTCGTTTTAAACGGTAAAATTGTTATTTTGTTCACAAATATAATAACATTTTTCTTATCTTCAAAAAAATTTGCAGCCGCATTTCCTGCCGACACCATATAAAACCCCGAACGGAGCCAAGTCTCAAAGGTGATCTATACTCTCTCTGTAACGCCTCAACCGCCCCTCGTCGCATTGACCGACAGCCCTGTCGAACTCTCTCAAAAGACGTGCTTTATCCTGCGGCAACATACCGACGAAAGGCATCGCGTTTGAAACAGTGTTACCCAACAGCGTGGTCTCTATGTCCAGCCTCTCTATCAACGTACGCACCTCCATAAGCCGCTCACTCTCCGTCGCCTCCTCAAACTCCCCCGTCTCCACCATGCCGTAAAGCTCCGACTCGGGGAAAACCGTGAGCGACACCACATTGACTATGTACGGCGCCAATCTGTTGAGCACCTCCGCCGTATTCCGGGCGTTACGCACTCCCCCGCCCCTGCCGGCCAATCCAGACATACAGACCACATTGTAACGTATGCCCGCCTGCTCCAACTTTCCCAACTGTTCGATGATGTCGGCGGCGGCATACCCTTTGTTCATGCGGGCCAGCGTCTCGTCATCGCCCGTCTCTATGCCTATATTGATGCCGTCGAGCCTCAGATGACGCAGGTTGCGCAACTGCTCGACCGTCTTGGGTGCAATATCGGTCACGCGGGCGAACATCCCGAACGACTCCATGTGTCTAAGATACTTACGCAGAAGAACCGCCACCTCGAACAGACGGTCATAACTCAATACGAACGGATTGGCCCCCGTAAGATAAACCCTCCGCGCGCGCGGCTGAAACTCCCGTATGACCTTCAGATCCTCTTCTATCTCAGACATAGGCGACATTCTGAAACGTGTGCCGTGATAGAGCGAACAAAACCTGCACTTGTGCCACGAACACCCGGATGTCAGTTGCAACAGTTGCGAGTCGGCCTCGTATGGCGGACGCCACACCGGCCCTGTGAAATGTAATTGCGGAATCATATTGTTTTTATTAATTTTACGACGTAAATTTACATCGTAAAACAATACCACCCAACAACTTACCCACAGGTAACATCCTTACCACGAGGTTAGTTCCGCTCATTTTCAACCAATCGGCATGGCAAAAAAGTTAGACTATGAATATTGCCCGGCAGCCCCCGTACTCGAATGGTTCGCCGACAAATGGATGCTCGTCGTGCTGCTTCGGCTTACTCAAGCCGACGCCCTGCGTTTCAACGAGTTATACCGCCTGATACCATCCATCTCGGAAAAGGTGCTGGCCTCGACACTCCACCGCCTTGTCGACGACGGCCTTGTCGAACGCACGTTGTACGCCGAGGTGCCGCCACGCTCGGAATATCGCATCACCCCGCTCGGCACCGATCTCATGCCCCACATAATGTCACTGATGGAATGGGGACGCGTCAATTTCCCCATGATAATGGAAAACAGAAAAAAGGCAAGACGCAACTAAGATGCACCTTGCCCTGTCATTACTTCATGTCACACTCTCAGTCTATGCCGAACGTCGAGACGATAACCATCTTCTCATCCACATTGTTGGGGTTCTGCACTATAACGCCATACTCTCCCGATGGGCGGCGCTCGAACGACAGCTCATAAGAGCTCTCGCCATATTTTTTTGCCGTGAAAGGCAGATACTCCATGGTGTTTGAATCGACCGAGAACGAACCCACGGCAGAGATGACCGCCTGACGGTTCTTTTTGCTGCTCTTCATGCTGAACACACGCACGATGGACATGGGGTCGGCCTTGTTGTCTTTAGCGCGCACGATAAGGGTCAAAGGCTCATCGGCATTAAAACGCACCCCGGCCTTTTCTCCGTCTATCATCACTTTGGTCTTGACCTTGCTCGCGGCAAACCCTGCGATGTACACCCCGGCGGTGGTTCTTATCTGCACAGTGTGCTTTTCGAGCTTTTTAGACGACCCGTCGGCATATACACCGACAACCTCACCATCAAATTCAGGCTCGTAACTCTGAGCACAAACACCGCTCCAGGTGAAGGCAAGGAAAATCAGAAACAGAATTTTTTTCATAACACGAGTGTTTTGCTGATGACTGCCGCTAACTCAAGATACCATTCAAAAAAAGAAGCCGTCACACACAAGAATGGGTTTCAAGCTAAAACCAGCCTCAAGATTACAAAACAAATATACCCCTTATTTTTCTAAAAACCAAGCAATCCTGATTTTTTTAACGGCATAATTTTCAAAAACACAAATGCCGCGCCCCAAAAACAGACGCGCCCCGCAAAGGACGCGTCTGCAACAAGCCTGTCTATCGTTTTCTCTTACGACCCTCTTTTTTGTCGCGACGTTTGCCCTTGACGCTTTTTTTGTCCGAGGATTTGACGGTGGTGTCGCCCCCGAACGAGACCTCGCTGCCGGTGGCGTAATCCTTGTGCGACACCAGCTCATAGTCGAGCTGCTTGCGTTTGAGGTCGGCGCGCAACACACGCACCCTGACGGCGTCGCCGAGCATGATGACACGACGCGAGCGCACGCCCACCAGGCAATAATTCTCCTGATCGAAGTTATATGTATCGTCGGTCATGTCACGCACCGACACCATACCCTCTATCTTGGTGTCGGCCAGCTCCACGAATATACCCCAGTCGGTTATGCCCGATATGAAACCGTCGAACTCCACGCCTATCTTGTCTGACATGAACTCCACCATCTTATACTTGATAGAGGCCCGCTCAGCCTCGGCAGCCCTTATCTCGCGCTCCGACGAGTGACGGCACAGCTCTTCGTAATGGTCATGGTCGGCCGATTTGCCGCCGTCGAGATAGTGCTGCAACAGACGGTGCACCATCATGTCGGGATAACGCCTGATGGGCGATGTGAAATGGGTGTAATAGTCGAACGCCAAACCGTAATGGCCTATGTTGTCGACAGAGTAAACAGCCTTGGCCATAGACCTGAGCGCCAATATGGAGAACAGGTTCTCCTCTTTCTTGCCCTTTATCTTGCCGAGGAAACGGTTGAGCTCGCGGGCAATGGCACGGTCTGATGTCGCCTCTTTTATGGTGTACCCGAATTTGGATGCAAACGTTCTGAAATCCTGATACTTCTCTTCGTTGGGTTTGTCGTGCACACGATATACGAACGTCGGAGCCTTGGCGCGCCCTTTCTTACGCGAACCTATAAAGCGGGCCACATGGCGGTTGGCCAGAAGCATGAACTCCTCTATAAGGTGATTGGCCTCTTTCATCACCTTGAAATAGACCCCTGTGGGCTTGCCGTTCGGGTCGAGTTTGAATTTGGGCTCGTCGCGCTCGAAGGCTATGGAGCCGTTTTTAAACCTGTCGGCGCGCATCTTGAGAGCCAGCCTGTTGAGGGTGGTGATCTCTTCGGCCAGGTCGCCCTTGCCCGTCTCTATCACCTGCTGGGCCTCGTCATAGGTAAAACGACGGTCGGAATATATGACGGTGCGCCCGAACCACTCCGACAGCACCTCGCACTCCTCGTTCATCTCGAAGACGGCCGAAAAACATAATTTTTTCTCGCCGGGACGCAACGAACACAACCCGTTGGAGAGCCTTTCGGGCAACATGGGCACCACGCGGTCGACCAGATATACCGATGTGGCGCGGTCCAACGCCTCCTTG
Organism: uncultured Rikenellaceae bacterium; assembly: GCA_947054185.1. GTDB lineage: Bacteria > Bacteroidota > Bacteroidia > Bacteroidales > Rikenellaceae > CASDZP01. Next base: position 6,148 of record CAMRVW010000103.1, read on the forward strand.
TCGAGCAAAGAGCCCTCGGTGACGTAATGGGTCACGTCGGCAATGTGCACACCTATCTCCCACAGCCCGTTGTCAAGACGCCGTATCGACAGGGCGTCGTCGAAGTCTTTGGCATCATCGGGGTCTATGGTGAATGTGGTTATGCCTGTAAAATCGCGGCGTTTTTCCATATCTTTGGCCGTTATGGCCTCGGGAATCTTTTCTGCCGCCGCCTCTATCGACTCATCGAACTTATACGGCAGGCCGTATTCGGCAAGTATGGCATGCATCTCGGCATTGTTGTCGCCTGAGGCACCGAAGCGGCTTATCACACGCCCGTTGGGGGTGCGGTTGCCGTGATCCCACGAAACGATCTCCACCAGCACCTTCTCGCCGTCGGCAGCACCCTGCAAATCAGATATGGGCACGAATATGTCGAACGGCATGCGTCTGGAATCGGTCACAACGAACGCATAACGCTCGGAACGCTCCACCACACCCACGAAACGGTTGTTCTTGCGCTCCGTTATCTTCATTATAACACCCTGACGACGACCGCGGCGCAACTTGCTCAACAAGGCCAGATTGACCACATCGCCCACCAAGGCGTTCATGCCGTTCTCCGTGGCCACGACCAGATCTTCGTCCATGCCCTCGGCCCTGACGAAATAACAATACTGCGTCATGCCCGTCACCTCGCCCGACAGAAGATCGCGCCCGTCGGGATTGACGCCGAAACGATCCTCTTCGACGCTTATTATGTAACCGTCGGACAGAAGTGTCTGTATCGCCTCTTTAGACTGCGACATGGTAAGGCCGCGCAACGACTTTATGCGAGTGAAATCGCGTGTGGTAAACAGACGTAACGGGTCTTCCTGAAACTGATATTTGATTGCCTTGAGAATCTCTTCTTTGGATTGAAACTCTTTTTTTACTTTCTTTGACATAAATTTTGTGTTGTTATTTGGCAAATATACACCATATATTGCTATCGACCTGCATTTTACAGACCGCAATTATCATACCGCACCACAGGCGCACCTGATTTTAAGGTTATAAAGATAGTATGTTTTTTCCTGTAAAAAAAATAATCGTTTCCAAACACAAACGGCAAAACTCCTGCTGCGGCACCGCATACGAAGCCCGCCGCCTATGAAACCAAGGTTTTGCCAAACAGACCAGTCATGGATATAAAGATCGGAAGAGCGTCGTGTAGGGAAAGAGTGT
>CAMRVW010000104.1 GCA_947054185.1 uncultured Rikenellaceae bacterium
CGTTAAGTAATTATATGCAGTGACTAAGGCACCGCCCACCGTCCAAGACCCTCGCGCCTTGCCTCCCAGGATCGGCCCGAAGCTCGTTCACGCCAAAAGCACACTTCGACCAGCCAACTTTTCACCCCGGCAGGTTATCAAAAAGGTATCCGAGATACCCAAAGCACCAAAGTATTAATATTTAGCGAACACAACGCACACTATTACCAAGCCGCCTATTGAAGTCAGCGTACACGCCAATACCTGTGCCATTAAATTGCAGGTGGTACGCATTATTCAAACCGCCCGCAACTGACGACCAATACTCGCCGGCCTGACCCGCACTGTACAACGTACCGTACGAATTGTTGTCGCGCCAACCGACAGCTGGAAACTCAACTGAATTAGAGCCTGAGGTGAACTTGATATAGCCATAATCGGAGCTGCTCCACCCGCCGCCTCGACTGACGGGGCAGATCCCCTTTCTGACAGTCTGCCGTTGCGGAAAGTTGCCGAGACGGACGTTGCGTGTGTTGTTTTGCCGCTCAACCATTATTGTCTGCCGAATGTCTCCGCACCCTTTCCGAGAGAGTCATGGCCTATGTTTGAATATCATTCAGGCACCAACCCCTCAGGGCCGAAAACAGATATGTCATAAATGTGTAAGACGCATGTCGAAACACATTTATGACATATCTGTACTTTACCTTAGTTGTTCCTCAATATCTCAAATCGGGGTCCGTGACCCCTCCCCCGGAAGGGCCGCCGGAGGCAGTTCCCGCAAAACAATGGCAGTTACGGCAAAACAAAAACGGCAGTGCCGCAACCCATTAAGGGTCACTGCCAAACAAACAGCGGCCTCCCGTAATCAGGAAGCCGCTTTAAGTTGACCCATCAAGACTCGAACTTGAAACGACAGAACCAAAATCTGCTGTGTTACCATTACACCATGGGTCAATTCCGGCCACAAAGATAACACATATTTTATATAATCAAAAATATCTTCCGAAAAACTCCGGATAATAAGAAAGGTGCCGGTGCCGGGAACGATGAGCCTGAAGGGGTAAAATCAAAAAAGGCAGAATCGGTCTCAATCTCTTGGTCATTCGACACATCGCGGCAGCATCGAAGTGACAAGCCCGGTCACCATGCACCCTGGGATTGAGGAAAATGGAAAGAAATTGCCTCTGTTCCCGAAAGCATTGCATTGTCACGGCAGGTATTCTGACTTGCCACCCTTGCTTCCGCCTTCCCATCCTAAGGACAGTGGCTCGAGAGCGTTGAAGCTCGGTTTTGTGTGGTTCACAGCAGCGGGTACTGTCCGCGAATCGCACGCGGTTCCCTCTCTTCGTCTTGCCTTAAGACAGAGTGTTTCCCAAGGCAAAAACCGTAACACCACAAAGGTAATTAAAAAAACTCTTTGGCATACACAAAAACGGGAAATAACAGATACATATCAGGCAAAAACGATATACAGAACATCTGAAGCCACCATGTTTTTTCAACATTTTTTCGACACTCCGCAAAACTCTCCATAAAACGTATGCCGGATGAAAATAGCTGCTGATGCCAACAATATTACCGCATCACACACGTTGTTTAACACACCTGCCAATATAGAGGCGCACCCCGAAAAAGCGACAATAACCGATATTATCCGAAAAATAATTACTTTTACAAAAAACTTACGCTTCATGATATTAAGAAAGACAGCCCTCATACTCCTGGCCATGATTTCTGCATTGCCCCTCTCTGCGCGACATACAATCAACTTCAACAAAGGATGGCGCTTCACCAACAAACCCATCCTCGACAATAATATGGCCGAGATAACCCTGCCGCACTCATGGAACGGCGACAACAAAGGTGTCACCTATTTCGGCACAGGCTCTTACCTAAAAGAGATAACCGTACCTCAGGAGTGGGCCCATGACAAACGCCTCTATCTGCGTGTGGGAGCAGCCTCGAACACAGCCACCCTTCTGGTCAACGGCCGTTATGTGGGCGGTCACCGCGGCGGCTTCACCTCTTTCACCTTCGATATAACGCCGTTCATCAACTTCGGTGTCTCCAACTCCATATTGCTGATGGTCAACAACGCTCCCCGGACGGACGTTATACCCTTGCCCGTCGACGGCAGCTTCTATGGCGGTCTTTACCGCGACTGCGAGCTGATAGTCACAGGCCCCAACCATATAAAGATGAATGACAACGGCAGCGACGGTGTGGTGATAAGGCCCACCTCGGTGAGTTCTTCAGCTGCCGAACTTGAAGCCGAGGTGTCATTGGAGGGTAATCCGGGCAGCGACATCGACGTCAAAATAGAGATATACGACCCCGAAACCAACGAAACGGTGGCCGCCGCCACCTCAAAGGCCACCATAGGCGACAAAGGCGATGGCCGAACGGTCATACCGCTCTCTTTTGGCGAGCCCAAACTGTGGAACGGGAGACTCGACCCTTTCATGTATGATGTCACCGTCACGACCACCGACAAAGACGGCGTCGGCGACCGCCTCACCTCACGTCTGGGTCTGCGCACGGTGGGTGTCGACCGCAACAAAGGCTTCCTGCTCAACGGCCGACCCTATAAGTTGCGCGGGGTGGTATTGCACGGCGACAGGAGCGATGTGGGCGTCGCTGTCAGTCGTAAGGCGATGGAAGAGGACGTGCGTATGATACTCGATATGGGCGCCAACGCCATACGCCTGCCCGACGGGCCCCTCGACCCCTATTTCTATGACCTGTGCGACACTTACGGCCTGGTCGTATGGAGCGATCTGCCCCTCAACTCGGGCGACGGTCACACCGGCAAAGGCTTCATCGACTCATACTCATTCAAAGACAACGCCATACAACAGCTCGAAGAGATGATAACCCAACTCGATGCTCACCCCTCGGCTGTCATGTGGGGCATCTTCGGAGGTCTGCGCACCGGTGGCGACAACCCCCTGTTCTTCCTCAAAGAGCTTAACGATTATGCCAAAGAGCTGTCGCCCGACCGCCTGACCGTGTCGTCGTCGATAGAAGACGGTGCCATCAACGAGATAACCGACCTTATATCATGGGACCAGTATTTCGGCTGGAAGAACGGCGACATTGCCGACTATCTCAAATGGGCCGACCAGTTCAAAAGCGGGTGGCGCAACCTCATGCCCGGTCTTAGCGAATATGGTGCGGGCGGCGACATTGCCGACCAGTCTGACGACACTGATGTGCGCGCCTCATGGCCCCGACACCCCGAGTCGTACCAGGCTCTCTTTCACGAGCAATATGTCGACATGATAGACAAAACGCCATATTTCTGGGGCACCTTCATAAATTCGATGTTTGATTACGGACGTCCCCGTTACAATGCCTCCGACAAGGCTGAAAGCGACATGGGGCTGGTGACTTTCGACCGCCACACCCCCAAAGATGCCTATTACGTCTATAAAGCTCTCTGGAGCAAAGAGCCGTTCCTGCACATCGCCGGACGACGCAACGACAAGACAAGCGGCACCAAACGCCAGATAAAAGTGTATACCAACGCCCCCGATGCGGAACTCTTCGTCAATGGCAAATCGGCCGGCAAACGCACCGCCAATCGCGGACGTGCCGCATGGGACATAACGCTTACCCCCGGTCTGAACAAAATAAGCGCAAAAAGCGGCAACCTTGTCGATGAAATATCGATACACTCTTTCAGTGACATTCTCGACACACACGACACGTCTGCCGTCAAAGGCAAGAAATAAGGACAAGAGAGCTCTTGATAACACGCAAGGGCTCTTTTTTCACAGCAGCATGTGCGCCAACAGCAGACTCTCTCGTTCGGCATGCCTCATCAAGCGATAAGAGGAGCCCTTTTAAGCCCGTCAGATTTCAATACGGAGGTTTAAGTGACAAAAAATTTACTGTCCGATTGTTTTTCATTAAAAAAAATATAACTTTGCTTTTCAGATAGCCTGTCGGTCAAACGATTTACAGTACGGACACTTTTATGTCGCGAAAAAACGACAGAGGCGGTCTGCTTAAAACGAGTTATATGCAAGGACGATATATTGTTGCTGACATAGACGACATTCCCGAGGTCGCCTCACGTATGGTCTCCATGCTCGGGTGCGGTGACGACGACGGCACACCGCGCATAGTGTTGTTTTACGGCTCCATGGGTGCAGGCAAGACAACGCTCATAAAGGCCATGTGCGAGTGCATGCAGGTGGACGACGTGGTCACAAGCCCCACATTTGCCCTGGTCAACGAATATCGCACGGCAGACGACACTCCCGTTTTTCACTTCGACTTTTATCGCATAGAAAAGCTCGAAGAGGCTTACGATATAGGTTATGAGGAGTATTTTTACAGCGGTTACCCCTGCTTTATCGAGTGGCCCGAAAAGATTGCCGAGCTTATACCCGACAACGATCCGGCCGTTCTGCTCTCGACCATCAGGGTTACTGTCGACGAGCACGGCGACCGCATAATAGATTACGATATTGCAGAGAAACAATAAATATATACACAAGATGAAAAAAACACTTTTAACACTGGCGTCAGCACTCCTTTTCTCGGTTGGGGCAATGGCGCAAACGGCCGACGAGGTCAATACCAAATTCAACGAGGCGGCCGCACTTATCAACGAAAAGAAATATGCCGACGCCATCACTGTCTTGGAACAGACCATAGAGATGGCAGGCAAGAGCGAGGATGACTGCCTTGCCACCATGACCGAAGCGCAGACTTACCTCACCAGATGCTATCGTAACCTCGGTCTGCAAGATGCCAGCGCACGTCGGTTCGACGAGGCGGCAGCCAAGCTCATCAAGGCCAAAGAGTTGGCCGAGATGTTCGACCCGGGTTCGGTGCGCCAGCTTGAGGGCGTTTTGGGCAAGGTTTACAAGGCCAAAGCCTCTGTTGCCGTCAAAGCCGAAGACTTCGCCTCAGCAGCCAAGAGCTATGAGCAAGCCATCGAGGCCAACCCCAAAGACACCGAAGCCATGCTTTTGGCAGCACAATGTTACGGCAAACAGGGCGACTTCGATATGGCCGGCAAGTTCTATACCTCTGTCATAGACTTAGGCAAGACTCACAGCAAATATGCCGAGGCTGCCAACACAGCCAAAGAGGCATATATCAGCGACCTGCTCTCATCGGCAGTCAAAGCCGGCGAATACTCTGTTGCCAAAGAGCATATCAATAAGGCTCTCACCATCGACCCCGCCAGCGCAACGGCCAACATGTTGCTCATACAGACGGCCAATAACGCCAAAGACTTTGATACGGTGCTGGCATCGGGCGATGCTGCCATAGAGGCGCAGACCGACCCCGAAGCCAAATCTAACGCCAGCTTCTTAGTGGCTGTGGCCGCACAGACCAAAGGCGACAAAGCCAAAGCAATCAAATACTATCAGCAGGTAACATCAGGCACCAACGCCGAAACCGCTAAAAAACAAATAGCTGCCCTGAACAAATAATCAGGAAGGCGATAATAAAAAGCGTCCCGAAAGCAATCGGCTTTCGGGACGCTTTTTATTATCGCACAGCAGCCCCTTGGCAGCCAATCCTTATCTGTCTGCTATAAGATTCTGACGGAATGTTTTGGGAGTCATGCCGTAATGCCTCTTGAACTGCTTTATGAAGTGCGACGGGTTGCTAAAGCGGCATTGCGCCGATATGTCGGCAATGCTGTCGGTTGTCGATATCAGAAGAAAGCGCGCATGCGCAAGCCGCTGGCCGACGATCCAACGGTGAGGAGAGGTGCCGTAACGACACATGAACTCATTTTTAAAGGCCGATATGCCCATGCCACAACTGCGGGCGATATCCCTTACGGTGCATTGGCTCAGTATGTGCTCTTTGACGGTCTTGTCTATGATATTGCCGCCGCCTGACACCCCTCGCAACAGGCGCCCGCCTATGCACACGTGGTCTTCGAGCGACAGGAGTATGCAAAACAGCTCCGAGAGCTTGAGCAGCTTGAAGGTGTAATTGTTGAAATCGAACTGCCCGGGTTGCATGTAAGAGTCGAGCATCTCGAAATATAACGACAGCTTTGCCCCGCTGGTGGTGAGGGCGTCAAGCCTGTCGCAACGAGAACATCTGTGAGCCGCTCTCTCCAAGGAGCCGTTACTGTTATGCCCTATTATCGAGAGTGCTCCCACCAACTCGCTTTCGCCAAACTCTATCGTTATCTCGCGATAGACACCGCGACCGCATGAATGGTGCTCTATGCAATAGTTGCCGCGTTCGAGAAAGAGCATGTCACCGGCAGAGAGCCTTATCTGCTCCAATGGCAGGGTAACTATCACTTCACCTGATATCACGTATGTAAACAGATAATTGCGACAGTTAACGGTGGTGATGTCTAAATTAAGGGGGATTGAATTTTTCCTGTATGAGGGTAATAGAATGGCTCCGCCGTCATTACGTGAAATCAATGGCATTTTACATAACGATTATTCGGATAAGGGAGCTTTCGGGTACAAATATAATAAAATGTTTTAAAACCAGGGGCCTGCATGTCACTTTTAAGTGAAAAGCTCTGCCGGTTTTGGTTTGCTTGCACTGCCGTTTTGTTTGCCGGAACTGCCATTTTGTTTGCGGGAACTGCCTCCGGCGGCCCTTCCGGGGGAGGGGTCACGGACCCCGATTTGATATTTTTGAGGAACAACTAAGGTAAAAGTACGACTATCTGATAAAGATTACGCAGTCTTAGGACGTGCGAATCTTTATGAGATAGTCGTTTTTCGGCCCTGAGGTTTTGTGCCTAAAGGATGTCAAAACATGGGCCATGACCGCTGAGCGGAAAGGGTGCGGAAAGCAGGGCGGCAAATAAAAGTGGGGCAGTGCGGAAAAATATAAACGGACATTCCCGCCAACATTCCCCCTGTTAGTTTTGACACTGTGGTCTGAGCACAACGAAAATCGCATACTCTTCCTTATACCGGGCATAACGAAGTGACGCCGTGAGCCTATTCCTTTGTAAACGGGCTGAGGTACGCAAGCCCGAGCGGCCCGGAGCCTTCGCCCACGGAGGGCCGCACTCCGCGCAGCAATATATATCGCAGTGACTAAAGCGCATCACCGCCGCCCATGACTCTTTCGCTCTGCCCTCCGCA
>CAMRVW010000105.1 GCA_947054185.1 uncultured Rikenellaceae bacterium
GTTGGGCACGTTCTCAATCCAGTGAAACACATAACAGTCCACCTTACGATAACGAAACAAGGCCAATAGCGGATTACGCGCAGCTCTCCCCACCAACGTAACTCCGGCCCCGGCAAGCGAACGACAAAAATCATCGATATAGCCGTTATCATAATCTCCCCGCCTCTGCAAAGGATAAACACACACTCTCATACCTCACCGTTCAAATGCCGCCATACAAAGCAAACAGACTGATTGTCAATCACATAAAATAAAAAACCGACACCTTTTCAGCATCGGTTTCAAGTAGTCCGTAGGGGAATCGAACCCCTCTTGCAAGAATGAAAATCTTGAGTCCTAACCCCTAGACGAACGGACCATATTTGTTTCGTTTGCGATGCAAAGGTAATTATAATTTTTATTCCTGCAAATTTTTATGTCACAATTAACTTATTTTTTCTCTCACAGCCACATTTCCTATAATATACAACCGATTGCATCTTCAATTTTTTTCATACATTTGTCACATAAATCATAAAACTTCAACGGAACATGACCGAACTCAACCGAAAAGAGGCCATCGAGACGATAAACCGCCTCTCGCAACAAAAAGAGCCGTTTATATTTGTCATCGATTACGCCCGCGAACACGCCTATGTCAGCCCGCTGTCAGAGGTCGATCCCGCTGAAATGCTCTATGACTTCTGTGGCAACAGCAATGCCGGCACACCGGAGGCCATCAACACAACAAAGGTTGAAATGAGCAGCTATCCGACAGATTACCAAAACTATAAAAAAGGCTTCGACATAGTGATGCGATCTCTCGAAGAGGGCCACACATCACTTGTCAACTTCACATGCGCCACACCAGTCAAACTAAACATAGAGCTTAAAGAGCTGTTTTTCCGCACCAAAGCCATGTACAGGCTCTGGATACGCGACCGCTTCACCGTCTTTTCTCCCGAAATATTCGTACGCATCGAGGGCGACAAAATAAGCTCATACCCCATGAAAGGCACCATCGACGCCACCCTTGCCGATGCCGAGGAGCAGATAATGAACAACCCCAAAGAGATTGCCGAGCATGAGTCGGTGGTAAAACTGCTTTGCGACGATCTCCGCACAGTCGCAAACGACGTGACTGTCGAACGCTTCCGTTACATAGACCGACTCGATACCAACAAAGGGCCCATACTGCAAACCAGCTCTGAAATAGTCGGCACACTGCCCCACGACCATAAAGCAAACCTCGGACGCATCATCTTCGACATGCTTCCCGGCGGCTCCATAGCGGGGTACCCCAAGGCCCAATCACTGAAGGTGATCGAAGAGGCCGAAAATTACAACCGCGGTTATTATACCGGCATCGCAGGTCTGTTCGACGGAGAAAATCTCGACAGCACCGTGCTTATCAGATACATAGAGCAGACACCCGAGGGAACGGTATTCAAAAGCGGCGGCGGCATAACCGTCGACAGCAAACCCGAATCGGAGTATGACGAGATGATAAAAAAAGTCTATATCCCTGTAAATGAATAGCTTCATCGAAACCATATCCATCAAGGAGGGGATGGCTCCCATGCTCGACCTCCACTGCGAACGTCTCAACCGAACGCGAGCCGAGGTATTCGGCCTCAGCGACAGGATAGAGCTTGGCGAACACATCACCCTTGCAGATGGTCCGGGCACAATCAAATGCCGTGTGGTGTACGGCGAAACTATCGAATCGGTAAGTTACTCGCCATACACCATGCGCCCTGTCGGCTCACTCATGGCCGTGCGCCACGACGACATCACATACCGCCATAAGAGCACAGACCGCACCCACCTCGCCCGACTGACAGAACTGCGCGGCGGATGCGACGACATCATCATAATACGCCGCGGACTGGTCACCGACACCTCGATATGCAATGTCGCCCTTTTCGACGGCACACGGTGGCTCACCCCCTCAAAGCCGCTTCTGCAAGGTGTCAGGCGCGCCTCTCTTCTTGCCGACGGACTCATAAGCGAATGTGACATCACCACCGACGAACTGTGCAATTTTGAAAAAATAGCACTCTTCAACGGCATGATAGAATTTGGCGAACTGGTCTTGGACATCGGCTGCATAGACACCTCCGGACTATAACACACCTGCCCGAAGAATAAATACAAAGCCTAATGATTGTTTTTCAGGAAAAACAAGCTATCTTTGCAGCAGTTCGAAACAGATATCCGAAGCACTTAGACATAAAACCGAATAACATGAAAAAGTTTTTGTTTTTCTTGTCTGCCGCTCTCTTTTTCTGCGGCTGCAACGACCTCGAAGCATCGACATACCCGGAAATAAACGCTTCGAGCGCACGTTACACCTCATATAAGGGGCTGTCGCACAATGGCCCTGGCCGATACAATCACGGCTATGACAGAGGCGACGACCATTATTACAACCGCCACAATTACCGCCACAGCCGTTCATACAATTCAAGAGACCGGCAACATTGCCGTCCCTGCGATTACAACCATTCACAGTGTGACAGAGCAAGTCGCTGTAATTCAGAGTGTCCGCAAGAGTGCCGCCCTCAGGAATGCAACAACCGCCGGCAATATTGCCATGCCGACCGTCAGCAAAACTGCAATTACAACCGTCCGCAGAACCGCTATAACAACAATCGCAGAGGCGGCTGCCGACAGAGATGCTTCTAAGTTTCAGAAACATATTGCACTTGCATGGCTTGCAATAAAAAGGAACGGCGTATTACCGTTCCTTTTTTTATTCACACCGCCCTGCCCCTCAAAAACAGTTGATGATAATGCACTGCACCACAGATATTTTTAGACGCATTCGCAAGGAATTCCATTACCATGCAAGCACCCGACTGCATGTCAAAAGGAAATTTCACTTCAATACAGTCATCCGACTCTGCTCTGCCACCAACGACAACTCGGGCACAAAACCACCCGACCGACGAATGCGTTCGACCAAAAAATGTTCCCTGTGGTCACTCTCCTCCATAGTCGCAAAGGCCGACTCTATCAACGCGAAAACACACGGAAAGTCACTCTCTTGCTCTTTTCTGACAATCACATTCATAACATATCCTCAAAAAAGGCACCGCCGGCAACATGCCAACGATGCCTTTGCCATTCGACAAACAGGCCTTAACGCCCCTTGCCGTGTTTTACGATTATATCGTTCAGATTGGTCAACCTATACTCCACATTGGCATCATTGTCATCAAAGTGAAGCACCACCGACTTCTCCTCCCCGGGCAACATATCGAAATATGCGTCAGAGGCATTGTCAGACTGACGCAAATCGGTCTCTATGAACAAGGCCTTGACAAAGTTACCCGCTTTAAGAGTAATCTTCCTGCCATCGGCACATTTTTCAACTGAGACTATCTCAATGTCGGCCTCGGGGAAATCCATATCCTTGTAAGGCAAAAAGCACATGACATCACGCATCTCAACCCCGTCTATAACGCCGTCAGCCACCAATATCACGTCAGCGGCATCGGCTCCGCCAAGCAACTCTTCAAACGAGGCGTCGAAAAGGCGCACCGAGCTGTTGGGGGCAATAGTGACATCGAAACGTTCGCTTTTAATGATGTCGCCGCCAAGGGTCATCAGGGTCAGGTCGTAATATCCGCTCTTCTGCTTCAACTCGTCGGTCACACCCCACAGCTCCACACGCCTGCTCTTGTCCTTGCGGTCGAACGAGAGTATGGTGGGGGCAAAACTGCGACGCGCAAAATATTGAAGTGCCTTATATCCGAACGGATAATCCATGCTCGACCACGATGTCACCGGCCAACAGTCGTTCATCTGCCAATAGATGCTTCCCATCGTGAAAGGCCTGTTGCGCCTGTGTCCCTCCATTGCCACCCTTATGCCGTCGGCCTGCACCAACTGAGACAGATAAATATATACGGGCAGCGAGTCGACCACCGGCACCTCACGCGCCATGTAATCCCTTATGACACGATAGCCCTTGGCATTCTTCTGATGCACTGCAAAGGGGTCGTTCTCAGGCGAGCGCACCTCCACACCGGCGGGCACTTTAAGGTTCATGGCCGTATAATCATAGGCCATATCGTCAGGCGTGAGCCACTCAAGCCATGTCGCGTAATTGGCAAGCGACTCATGCCCATACTCGTTAGAGAAACGTCCGGGCTTCTCTTTATATACAGTGAAGGGCTCTTCGCCATGGAACACGCCCCAGTAATGGGTGTCACCCTCAAACTGCGAACGGCGATCGCCCCAGCCGTAAAGCGGCGACGAGGGGTGATAGCCACGTGTGGTGTCCTCCCGAGCCAAAACGCCCGGTATCACCTCGTCGAAGAAAAGGTCGTCAATGCCTTTGCGTATCGCGCGTGTCTGCTCGTCGGTCCAGGGGAAGCGCTTCTTGTTCTCCTTATAACCCCAGCGGTGCCATGCCTCGTCCACCTCGTTGTTACCGCACCACAGAGCCAATGACGGATGGTTACGCAGACGACGCACATTGTCGCGAGCCTCACGGCGCACACTGTCATAGAAATCGTCATCCCACGGATAAAAGGCGCAGGCAAAGGGGAAATCCTGCCAAACGAGTATGCCGAGGCTGTCGCAGGCGTTGTAAAAATCGTCACTCTCATATATGCCGCCGCCCCACACTCGCAACATGTTCATGTTAGACTCTGCCGCTATCTCGGACATACGACGGTATCTCTCGGGCGTAACCTCGGGCAGGAACATATCCTGAGGTATCACATTGGCCCCCTTCATGAAGAGAGGCTCGCCGTTGACCTCAAAGAGGAAACTCTCGCCCATCGCATCTTTCTCTCGCACCAACTTCACCGTGCGCACACCTATCTTACGACTGTCCACCGATGCCGTGTGACCGTCTATCTTAAGGGTGGCGTCGACCTGATAGAGCTTGGGCAGCCCCTTACCCATGCCCGCCGGCCACCAATACTCGGGGTTCTCTATCGCAAAAGGCACATCCACCTTATTCTTGCCCTTTTTGAAATCGGTCTCCACCGAGGTGCGAGCCTTGCCGCACTTTACAGAGACCACACCGTGACAGTCGGCAAGGGCATCGACGGTCACCGCCGCCACAAACTCAGCCTTCTGCGGTGACTGCGACAGCTCTATGTAATGCACATTGTCTATGGCGGCATAGTTATAAGATTCCAAATATACCGGCTTCCATATACCTGCCGTCACAAAACGCGGGCCCCAGTCCCAACCGAAGTGATACTGCGCCTTGCGGGTGAATACGCTGGCCGTACACTCGCCCTTGTCATTGTCGGCGGGCAGCTTGGGATATTTTTTCGACATCCGGCACCCTATCTGATAGGCCGACAAGAAACGCACCCTCAAGTGGTTGACACCCTCTTTGACGATGCCCTTGACCGGCACACGCCAGGTGACGAACATGTTGTCGGCCTTGAGTATCAACGAGTCGTTAAGATATACGTGCGCATAGGTGTCCAACCCCTCGAAACACAACGACAACGACCCTGCATACAACTGCTCCTGCGTCGGTGTGAATGTGGTGCGATAGTCCCACTCCTCGTTTTCTATCCACTGCAAACGGCTCTCGTTGACAGAGTAATAGGGATTGTCTATCAGCTTGTTGCGATAAAGATCGGTATGCACGACTCCCGGCACCGTGGCAGGATACCACTCGTCGGAACCCACGCGACAAAACTGCCACCCGCCATCTAACGATGTGAGTGTGTAATCGACATCGCCACCGCACGAAAGCAGTGATAACGACGCCAAAAGAGCAAACAATATCTTCTTCATTATTAATCGGTTATAACATTTCACGCCGACATATCGCCGGCACTTGCCACAAAGATAACAATTTACCCGCTAATAAACAATCGGGGCCCCGAAAACGAGCATATATAACAAGGTACGACACCGCATGCCCCATCATCGGCATAAGATGCGACGCACAATTTTCATTTTCTTTTCCGCGAAAACTTATTATCTTTGCAAGATATTCGGCCTAAGGGTCGTACAGAGACATGATAATTCAAAACTTACTAAAGATATGAAACTGACAGAGATTTTGGCCATATCGGGACAGCCCGGCCTGTTCAAGTTCGTGGCGCAATCACGCGGAGGCATCATCGTGGAGGCTCTCTCCGACTCTAAACGCTCGGTCGTGGCGGGCAATGCCAAGGTAAGTGCGCTCAACGACATAGCCATATTCACCATGGGCGAAGACATGCCGCTGGCAAACGTGTTCGAGCTCATCTATAGCAAGACCGGCGGAAAGCCATGCTGCAACCACAAGGCATCCAATGACGAGCTTAAGGCAGCCATGAAATCATACGTGCCCGACTATGACGAAGAGCGCGTGAGGGTGTCTGACATGAAGAAGTTGTTTGCTTGGTTCAACCTGCTTTTAGGCATCGGCATGACCGAATTTGTCGAGAAAGAAGAGACCGCACAAGAGGCTCCCACCAAGGTTGTCACCCCCAAGAAGAACGCCAAAAGCCAGGTGACAGTACAAGAGAGCGCTATGGTGTTTGAAGACGCCGTCGAAATAATCGAGCCGGCCAAGACAACCAAAAGCAAAAAGGCCGAGCCTAAAGAGAAAGCCTCAGAAGACAAACCGGCCAAGAAAACAACCAAAGCCGCAACCAAGAAAGCCCCCGCCAAGACAACCAAAACAGCCAAGAAAGAGGCATAACAGCGGGATATTACTGCCCATTTATTTTACTGAACTGCCGTTTTTGTTCGCGGGAACTGCCTCCGGCGGCCCTTCCGGGGGAGGGGTCTCAGACCCCGTTTTGAGATATTGAGGAACAACTAAGGATAAAGTACAGATATGTCATAAATGTGTAAGACGCATGTCGAAACACATTTATGACATATCTGTTTTCGGCCCTGAGCTTTGTGCCTGAAAGATTCTCAACATGGGCATGACCGCTCGCGGAAAGGATGGCGAAAGCAGAGCGGCAAGCAAAAGAGGGGCAATGACGGCAAAACATAAAGGGACGCCCCGCCAACATTA
>CAMRVW010000106.1 GCA_947054185.1 uncultured Rikenellaceae bacterium
CGAATCTTTATTACATATAGCCGTTTTTAGCCCTGAGGCTGAGTGCCTGAATGATATTCAAACATGGGCCATGACCATTGCGGAAAGGGTGCGGGAAGCAATGCGGAAACAAAACAGCAACGCCGCAGCAAGGCATGATGGGGTGCGGATTCGGGACCGTGAGAGTGAAAGATGTGCCTTTTGCATGACGGAGAGCGGCGCGGGGCCTGCGGAGGGCCAGGCGGGAAAGAGATGTGCGGAGGTGATATGCTTTAGTCACTGCGTTACATATTGCTCTGCGGGTTGCGGCCCTCCGTTTGGCGGAGGCTTCGGGCCGCTCGGGCTTGCGTTCCTCAGCCCGTTCATAAGGAAACTGTGTTTACTCCACACTTCGTGTCTCGTCCCGGGAACAAGGAATTTGTGTGCGGTTTTCGTTCCTCAGACCGCACCTGCCGGAGCGAAGGCGGGCCGACCGCAGGTCGGCCGCATCGGGGAGGAGGTCGAGGGTGTGATGAAGTTTGGGCGGGGTGTATGAGAAAGACGGGCGGCACCTTGGATTGGTTGGGGTGCCGTGACTTTGGCGTGAACGAGCTTCGGGCCGAGCCTGGGAGGCAAGGCGTGAGGGGCACGGGAGGGGTGTAAGGGATTTAGTCGCTGCACTATAATAGCCAAACGGGGTTATGGGCCTCCTTGGGGGAGGGTCGGCACGTTGCGGCCTCGTGCCTCGGTCGCCCTGACGGCAGCAAAAATTATACGGTAATAACGAATATTTTTGTTTCTCGCCGCCCTGCCGGCTTCGGAAGTCTGCGGGCAAAACTGTGATACACAAAAACGGTCGTGTCAAAAAATGCGGACAAGATATGCAGAGTAAAACCTCGCGACGAAATAGTGTCGATATCAAAAGTCGCGGGGGCACAGCCTGACAGACAAGAGTTCTGCCCGCACAAAAGCGTGTAAAGATAAGAGCGTGCGGAGCGAAAGTTGGGGGCTCGGCAAGTGTTGGTGCCTGCCCGTTATGCTTTGCCGCATTGCTCTTGCACTCTTCTGCGAAGCGGTCATGGCCCTTGTTTAAATATCATTTTGGCACATACCCCATGGGCCAAAAACGGGAAATCAGATAAAGGTGTAAGACCCAAGTCGAAACACCTTTATCTGATTTCCCGTACTTCCCTCTTAGTTTGTCCTCAAAAATATCAAAACGGGGTCCGTGACCCCTCCCCCGGAAGGGCCGCCGGAGGCAGTGCTCGCAAACTAAAACGGCAGTTCCGGAAAACAAAACGGCAGTTGTGGCCAAACCCCTCACTGCCGGCATCCATACTGCCGAGGGCATCATCCTTTCCTTATGTAAAGCACCTTTTTGGTCTCGAAATATGGGTCTTGGAAGTATTGCGATATTTTATACAGTCGGCAGAGGGTTATACCGTTAAAAGGCTCTATTCCGTTCGATATCTCTTCTGTCAGGTCTCCGCCTTTGAGATAGAGCAGGCCGTGTCCATCTCCGCCTTTTATTTTGTTCCAGCTCCATCCTAAAAAGGAGCGCAGGTCAGCAACGGCGCGCGACACCACGTAATCGACCTTGATGTTAAGATCTTCGGCTCTTTTGTTGATTGGTTCGACATTGCGGAGCCCCAGTGCGGAGGCCACCTCTGTGACCACCTTTATCTTTTTGCCCACCGAGTCGACGAGTTTGAAGTCGATGTCGGGATACATTATGGCAAGGGGTATGCCCGGGAAGCCGCCGCCGCAACCCAAGTCCATCACCGTCGAGCCGCCGGGCAGGGGCATGATCTTGGCAATGGCCAGAGAATGAAGTATGTGGTGAGTGTATAGGTTGTCGATGTCTTTGCGCGAGATGACATTTATCTGCGCATTGAGGCGCTTGTATATGTCGCCCGCCTCGAGGAATTGCCTTTTCTGATTATCGCTAAGATCGGGAAAATATTTGAGTATCTCTTCCATTGTGTCGTCGTATTATGTCTTTTGCATGAATGATTGGGCCACCTTACCGCTTCTTGTTTATCAACTCGTTGAGACGCTCTTTGGCTCGGAAAAGCCTGGTTTTGACCGTCCCCACGGGTATGGAGAGCTCTTCGGCAATCTCTTCGTATGAAAGGCCCTGATAGTAACGCATCTCTATTATTTTCTTATAGTTACGGCTGAGGGCATCGATGTTATGCTCTATCTCGCGGCGTTGTTCGTCTATGATTATCTTCTCTTCGGGGTTGTCGACGGCCAGATCGCTTGTGCGGGTGGGATCTATCGTGAGGCTGTCGTCGCGGGTGTCGCGGTGACGGAGGTGGTCTATGAAGGTGTTGCGGGCTATGGTCACGATCCACTGAGAGAAACGATAACGGCTGTCATATTTGGATATGTTGAGAAAGGCCTTGATGAAGGTCTCCTGCATAAGGTCACAGGCGTCGTATGTGTTGCCGGTCAGGCGCGTGAGCATAGACATGACAACCTCGCGGTGACAGTCGAACAGCCTCTCGAAAGCCTCTCTGTCGCCGCCTCGGGCACTCTCTGTCAGAGCTTGCTCCGTCGCGGTGTCGTCATAGTTATCCATATTCTGTTGAAACACTCTTTTTGACTATAGCCTGTAAAGGGCGGAATGAATACAAGGGACACTATCCCTGAACTTCAACGGCGTAATATCGTCCGATAACAGCATGCAACCGATTGCCTCTTATATCCAGAGGTTTTTCATCGACACTATGTTGCGGCTTATGCTCAGGAACATTATCTCGGCCGGTGATATCAGGTCATACAGCAGTATGGCGCCATAGGGTGGCTTGTCGCCGGTGCGACGAGCGAAACGGTGATTGACAGCCGCTATCGTAAGCCAGCGGAGGGCTATCATGGCGGCGGCGGCAATACCTAACACGGGAGGGAAGAGTACAAGCAGCCACACTGTCGCCACCCAGAAGATGGCGGTGAAGATATAGCTTGCAGAGACGAACAGACGCGGCCCCGGATTGAAATAACGAAACGGGTAACTGAAAAATTTGCGACGATTGTACCACACCGACAGGCTGTCGTAAGGTATGCTTTCGGTTACACCCTCGGGGTTGAGTATGACGTTGCTTTCCACATTGCGGGCTATCTGTTGTACGTAAAGGTCAGACTCGCCCACATTGAGCCTCAGATGCTCGGTAAAACCTCTGTTGGAGAAAAATACGCCTCGGCTTTGCCCTCCGTTGTGACGGCTTATGCGATAAGGGTGACCGGCGACGGCACGCGAGAGCATCATCAATGACTCGTGTATGTTGATGGCGCGCTGGAATTTGTTGAAGAAGCCGGGGGCGCGTCCCACCTTGCTGTAACCGCTTATCAACACATGGTCAGAGGTAAAACCGTATGCCATTATGCCGAGCCAGTTTTTACCCACGGGCATTGCCTGTGACGATGTTATGATGACATTGTCGTACATGGCGGCCTTCATGCCCACGGTGAGAGCCAGCTTGTTGGTGTGACCGAACTTGTGGTCGGCAGGTATGACCGTCACATACAGGTTTTTATAACGCGTGGCCAACTCTTTGAGCATCTCGGGGCCGCGGTCGTTTTCGGGGGTGTCGCACACGGCAACAACCTGATATGGTGCCTGGTAATCTTGACAAAGCAGTATGGGCAAGCGGGTTTCTATGTAATCGTAATCGTTGTTTATGACGACTATGATCGACACCGGTTGGGGCCCCAGCCGGCTCAGCTCCCCCATTTTTTTAGAGTGGCGATGGTTGGCCGTTACAAGAAACGCCAACAGATAGTAACACAAAAAAACGAGGAATGCCACCCCTGAGGCTATGGCCAGCGATAGCTCGACCATATTGTAATTAGAAAGGATTATATCCACAATGAAATAAAAATATTTGTGCACACAAAAATATTTAAATAATTCGTATTTTACCAAAAAAAGATACCTTTGTTATATATTTTTTCAATCGCGACATGTCAGCAAACACATCAGTACGCTCTGCGGAATCTATTTTATCTTCGGTCATATCGGGTGAGCGGCTCAGTTGCAGCGATGCTCTGGTGCTTATGGAGCAAGCCTCGCCGCACGATCTTGCCTCTGCCGCCGTGGCGGTAAAGCGTCGCATTTCGGGTGACAGGGTCTATTACAACAACAATTTCCACATAGAGCCCACCAACATCTGTCGTTACAATTGTCGTTTTTGCTCTTACCGAAGGTCTGCATCAGACCCCGACGGATGGAACATGTCTTTGGATGATGTGGCCCGTCAGGTGGCCTGCCATGCCGAAAGCGGCATAACCGAGGTGCATCTGGTGGGAGGCGTCCACCCCGAGGCCACGTTGGAGGGCTATCTCGATATTGTGCGGCTGGTGCGTCGCATGATGCCAGAGGCGGCCATAAAGGCCTTCTCGGCGATAGAACACATTTATGTCTTCGATAAGGCGGGCATATCGTTTAAAGATGGTCTCAAGTTCTTTTCGGATGCCGGTATGGACACTCTCACAGGCGGCGGTGCCGAGATATTCGAGCCGTCGGTAAGAGAGCGCATCTGCCCCGACAAGCCGTCGGGACAACGCTGGCTCGAGCTTCACAAGGCGGCTCACGAGCTGGGCATACCCACCAATGCCACCATGCTTTACGGACATATAGAGTCGCATGCCGACCGCATATCGCACATGGATCTGCTGCGGCGCCTGCAAGATGCCACAGGAGGGTTCAACGCCTTTATTCCGCTCAAATATCGCCATGCCGGCAACAGAATGTCGCATCTTGGCGAGTGTTCGCTTGAGGAAGATTTGCGCACACTGGCCGTCAGCCGACTATTCTTGGATAACATTCCCCACATAAAGGCCTATTGGCCCATGTATGGGGCGGAAGCCACACGATCGGCCCTCTCTTACGGTGCCGACGACATTGACGGAACAGTGGCCGACACCACAAAGATATACTCCATGGCAGGGGTCAAGTCGCCGGGGCTTACGCTCGACCTGTTACGCGAAATGGTTGCAGAGGCGGGCTTTGTGCCTGTTGAGCGCGACACCTTTTACAACGAGGTGGCATCGCGGAGATAAAAAAGAGCTGCGTTACATTTCATTACAATACCGTCTGCCGGGCAAGTATAGATTGTCAGGCAGACGGTATTATAATGAAATTATGGTACGGTGGCGGTTTTGTCGCGCTTTGGTCTCTGTTTTACGTTATCATCAGACGTCCATCGCTCCTTTTTCCACCTTTTGGGATATCTCGGCAAACTCCTCCCGTCCCTTTTTTGTCAGTACGGGGTACATTGCATATATGGTTGTAAGGGCACCTCTGTTTATCGATTCGTTCTCGCCCACGGCTTTCTCTTGATCGCATGTCTGTGTCACCACACGGAAGTTTATCCACGACCGGAGCATTATATTCTCGCTGTCGAGCACCGACTGCATCATCATATCGGGCACATTGTCGCGCAGATAACCGTTACGACGCAATATGTCGTGCGCTTTGTTAAAAAGATCGTAAGTCATCTGTGAGACAGACTGGTTTTCGGGTTTGTCGTCGCTGCCGGCAACGAGCCTTATATCGCCGCCCCGTGACATGACCACACCGCGATAGTCCCACAGCAGACCGTTCATGGCCCGTACTATAAGGTATAACTGTTTGAGGTCGAGCATGCTCGAGAGCATCACGTCAAAAGTGTCGAACCGGTCCATCAGCTCGTTCCACAGAGCGGTACATATGTCGTCTTTTTTGGCGAAATGGTATGTTATGTTACCGGGGCTGAGTCCCAGTTCGCCTGCCAGGGCGTCTATGCGAAAGTCGGCCTCTCCCACCTGATTGACGGTTTGCAGCGCCTTGTCGAGTATCGTGCGGCGCGTGGAGGGCATTTTGTCGTTATATTCTGTTTTTGTCCTTGCCATGATAATATCGGTTTTGTATAAGATATGATATGATAATGTCGGTTGGTAAAACGGCTCCTATTTATGTCCCACCAAAGAGTATATCTCGTCGATTTGTTTGAGTCCCTTGTCAGACAATACAGGCTCCATGAGGGTGATTAATATGAGGGCATATTTGTCGGACACCTTTGCCGACTCTTGCTCTTGCGTGGAATCCGTAATGTTGGTGACCCACCAGCCCAGGCAGGTAATCTGGCTCTCGAACACCTGCTTGCCGAAAGAGGCGTATGCCTGAGTGTCTATATATCCTCCCGCTTTAAGCGACTCCATCTTTTTGTCATAGGCATAGAGCACCGTTTTGAAGGTGTCGCCAAGCATGGTGTTGCGCTTTATAAGGCCGGTATCGCTAAGTTTGGGGCTGAAGGTGCCTCGATGTTTATAGATGGTCGATACCACATATTTGTAAAACAGGAACAATTGTTTTATATCGAGCAGAGGCGATATGTAATGGTCGAGCGATGCGGTGATCTCTTGCACGGCGTTCATCCATATGGCATTGCCTATGTCCTCCTTGCGTGGAAAATGATATGTTATGTTGCCGGGACTTAACTCGAGCGATGCCGCCAGCGTGTCGACCCTGAATTCCGACATGCCAACCTCATTTATTAACTCGCTCGCCTTGTCGAGAATCATTTGTCTGGTGGAGATGCCCGAATGTCCCACCTCCACACCGTTTATACTCTTTTTAGGACCTCTTTTCATATTTTGATAATATTAGTTTATTATATAAATTGTTTGCTAAAATAGTTTTATCTGATCATTGCCTTCCGGCATTCTTCCGTGTCGTTTCAAAATGGTATGAGACCATCCTCAAAAACCTTACCACACTATATTCGAATTTCAGTTACAATATGCAGAACTGTGATTTTTGTGTTTAATATAATATCGCGGAGAACCTTTTTTTATTATATGCACAAACTATTTTTGACACCCTCGTACGCAATTGTGCGGGGGAAGCAGGTTGTGTTGCGGAAACTGTCGTTTATTGCGGGCACTGCCGTTTTGTTTTGCGGGCACTGCCTCCGGCGGCCCTTCCGGGGGAGGGGTCTCGGACCCCGTTTTGATATTTT
>CAMRVW010000107.1 GCA_947054185.1 uncultured Rikenellaceae bacterium
GTCCACTTGGTTGCCGTCTGTGCTGTGTCTTTACTTCTGTTGAACTGGCGATTCCTCGAGTATTAAGGCACTTGGCTTTAATGTTACAACAATGTTTACCCCTAAGGGTTTGTGCGAATGTAGTAAATTGTATGTATTCAAACAAGAGTTTTAATGTAAAAAACAAACCTTGACTTCGGCAATGGTTTGCGGACACAGTCGTACAGTAATTTGTGTCACTGCTGCTGTTCTGTTTTGCCGGCACTCCCTTCAGCGCTCATTTCGGGGGAGGGGCGGAACCACGTACTCCTTTGTTAGGCTGAGTAAATACGGGAACGGAATAAAAAGCAAATCGGCGATGCCGCACGGAGAGAGTTTTTGTGTGCAGTCTTGGTCGGTCGTGGGTATGACGGAGAGCGTGGCGGTTTGCTTAGGTTGCGCGCGAAACATGCTTTTGGCGTGACGGAGAGCGGCACGGAGCCTGCGAAGGGCAGGGTGGAGAGGTGATGGCTGTGGTGAGCGGTATTGAGTCACTGCATTATATATTGCTCATCGGTGTGCGGCCCTCCGTTTGGCGGAGGTTCCGGGCCACTCGGGCCTCCTTGGGTCGTCCCGTTCACAAGGAACTTGTGTTTACTCCACACTCCGTGTATCGGATATAAGGAATAGTGTGAGGTTTTCGTTCCTCAGACCGCAGGTCAGCCGCATCGGCGCGGAAGTCAAGGGAGTGATGATGATCGGGCGGGGTGTGTTACAGAGACGGGGGCACCTTGGGTTGGCCGGGGTGCCGTGATTTTAGCGTGGAGGAGCCACGGGCCGAGCCTGCGGGGGCAAGGCAGGGAGGTAATGGGCGGCAGTTTCGTGCCCAAGTCACTGCACTATTAATAACCAAACGGGGTTACGGGCCTCCGCGGGGGGAGGTTTCGGCCCGCCCAGGCCTCATACTTCGGCCCGCCCTGCTGGCACAAAAAAATGCCGGCACGAAAAACTGCCGTCTGGAAAACTGCGGGTAAAACTTCCGTAACAAAAGCTTTGCGAGTTCCGAAGTTTGCCGGAGCAAGGCCTCGTGTGCAGAAACCTTCAGTAACAAAAGCCTGCCGTACGGAAACCATGCGATGCAAAGATTCGCCGAAAAATAATGCCTGCCCAAGACAGGGCCCTTTCCGAAAGAGTCAGCCATAAAGCCATTTGGTGAGGCCTTCTTCGATAAAAACGCGATGCCTGAAATATGGCATGTCAAAATCAAAAAGCACCATTTAAAAGGCCTTAAAATCATCTTACCTTACTAAAGGTCGATAAAAATTCCTCATTTATTTGGATAAATAATGGCCGATAAATGCTGTGACAACATAATTATGTGAGTTAAATAATATTTTTTATTTACGAATATTATTTATTTAAATAATTGTTTTATCAATAGTTGTGTATAGTGAATTGTATTTTTGTTGTGATATAATTTATTTTTATTGTGTATTATGTCTTGCATAATATAAATAGTGTGTTTATATTTGTGCAGTCAAAGAATAATGTTAAACTTATTAAGTGATATGAAATCTATTTTTTACTTGTTGTTTTTTGTGCTGATCTCCGTTTCGGCGTTCGGAGCCGGTTTGCAGTCGGGTAAAGAGGTTGTCGGTGGTAACTTGACCAAGTTGAGGTCGGTTACAGGAGTGGTTACAGGCTCGGTAAAGAGCAGTGGCGGGGAGGGCATAGATTATGCCACGGTTGTATTTACCGACAAGGCGGGTGAGTATGTCGCCGGTGCCACGACAGCCGATGGGGGCTCATTCTCGGTTGAGATTGCAGCGGGCGACTATGTGGTGGAGGTGTCGTTCGTGGGTTACAAGACGTTGAGACGCGATGTGGCGGTGAGCGGTACGGTCGACATGGGCGATATAGTCTTGGAGCCTGAGGTTTTGGAGGTCGACGAGGTGGTGGTTCGCGGCAGGGCGGTGACTCATCGTGCCGACGGTTACTCTCTTGCACTGGGTGATAACAAGGTGGCCGAGGGACGCAACGCCCGCGAGGCGCTGAAGTATGTGCCCGGCTTGTGGATAGATAATGACGACAACATCAAGATAAACGGTCAGGGCGGTGTTCAGGTGATGATAAACGACAGGGTGGTGACCATGTCGTCGGGCGAGCTGCTGCGTTATCTGGAGACCATCAACGCCGAGGATGTCAAGAGCATAGACGTGGTGCGGTCGGCGGGTGCCAAGTACGACGCATCCGTTGGCGGGGCGGTGCTCAAGATAAACCTGCGCAACCGCAAGATGAACGGTGTGTTCGGCAATGTGTCCATGTCTTACGAGCGCATGGACACCATGAGCCTAAAATACTCTCCATCGGTGTGGGTCAACGTGATGCACAACAAGTTGTCGTTGTCGACAGGGTTTACCTATAACAGAGGTAATGGCATGGAGCACAACGATATAGAGTCATACCTTAAACTTCGCGGCGACACATTGCGTTCCGTGGTCGATTTTATGAACAAATGGCAGAATTTCAATTACGATTTCCGCGGCGTCTATCAGTTCGACGACCGCAACAGTGTGGGGCTTGATTATAGTTTCGGCTCTTATCCGGGCACAAATGTCATGATATCTGACGGATATATGTTCGGGCAGACCACCGGGCGGGTTTACAACGGCGTAAGGCTCGATTCGCCCGACAATGTCAATGTCAATCACGGTGTGTCGGTGAACTATCGTCGCAAGCTCGACACTTTGGGTTCCGACCTGTTGGTGGTGGCCGACTATCATTACGGCAAGAACGGCAGCAACAATTACACCACCATGATAGAGGGTGCCGGCGGGGTGTCGCTTATGGAGTACTTGCGTGACGAGTCGTTGTCGAGGAATGATTTTTACACCGCGCGAGTCGATGTCAACAAGATCTTCGGCAAGAAGTGGTCGCTCGGTTACGGGGCCAAGTATTCTTACTCCAAGATGAAGAGCGTTTACGACAATTATCTCTCGACGGACAACATCAACTGGAGCCACAGGGCCGATTACAGCGACGATTACCGTTACCGCGAGGGTGTTGCGGCTGCTTATGCCACCGCGTCGGCCAATCTGGGGAGGTGGAGCATGATGGCGGGGTTGCGTGTCGAGAACACCGATATAAGGCCCAAGTCGTTGAAACAGGACGAGAGCCATCATCGCAATTACACCGACCTTTTCCCCTCTGCCTCGGTGTCGTATGCCATCAATCCGCAGAAGCAATATGTCGTTGCGCTCAACTATCGCCGCAGCATCAGTCGTCCCGGCTTCGGCATGTTGAACACCAATCGTCTTGTGGTCGATAACGTCACCGTTTCTGTGGGCAACCCCTATCTGAAGCCCTCTTATTCGGAAAACCTCACACTCAGCTTCACTTTGGCAGGCAAGTATATGTTTACGGGCAATTACTCTTATCGTAACAATGCCTTTCAGCGCATATCATTGCCCGATCCCAACGAACCCGATGTCATCTTGCTGACATACCGCAATTTCGCCAACGAGAGCATGTTTGTCGTAAACACCTATCTGCCGTTCACCCCCTTCAAGTGGTGGGATATAAGCCTTAGCGGCACCACTGGTCCTATGAGCGCCGATGTGCTCGGGGTGAAACGTACACGGTGGTTCTATCAGGCATCGGCAAACACCATATTCTCTCTGCCCAAGAAGTGGACGATAGAGCTTAACGGCAACTGTTTCGGCAATGCCCTACAGGGCAACTGGTGGTTGAGAGATCCTGTCGTATCGTTGAACGGTTCATTGAAAAAGAGCTTTCTCGACGGCAAGTTGTCGTTGGTGTTGAATGTTAACAATATCGTGTCGACAAAGTTTAACGTGATTATAGACGATGCCGATTTCGGCAAGCGTGCCGTTAGTATGAACAGTTGGAACTCCCGTCGTTACGGCATAACGCTGCGATACAATTTCAAGGCAGGAAAAGAGTTTAACGCGGCACACGTGGTCAAGGGTAATGCCGAGGATGCCGGCAGGTTCTGAAGATGATTCCGTAACTTTTTCATGGCAAAGCCGTTATATGTATATATTTGAATATATGGGTTAATATTTAAAATTTTATCTAACAAAACGTTTTTTTCTCTTGTTGGAGTCTCCCGCATCGGGAGGCTCCTTTTTTTCGGGGGACGGGATAAAAAATGTGGCTCATAATTGTGTCTGAATCAGCTATATGCAATGGTCGTTGTGTAAATGTTGTAACTTTATGATGTCTGTGACGTTAAACGTATGTGTGATTTAGGCAGAGGTATTGTTTGTGTGCGATGTTATTTGCGCAGTAATGTCGGAGACCAATGGTGCTTGTGCCGCTTCAACCTGAATTTAAAAATTGTGATATGAGACCTTTTTACTTGATTATTGTGTTTGTTTTGATATTAGGCAGGGTGGCGGGGGCCGATGTGTCCGACATTGCCGGTCCCGGCATCGTGACTGGTTTGGTCAAGAGCAGTGGCGGCGAGGAGATTGAGTATGCCACGGTGGTATTTACCGACAAGGCGGGTGAGTATGTCGCCGGTGCCACGACAGCCGAAGGCGGCTCTTTTTCGGTGGCTGTTGCCGACGGCGACTATGTGGTGGAGGTGTCGTTCGTGGGTTACAAGACGTTGAGGCGTGATGTGACGGTGAGCGGTACGGTCGACATGGGTGATATCGTGTTGGAGCCCGAGGCTTTGGAGGTCGACGAGGTGGTGGTGCGCGGCAGGGCGGTGACTCATCGTGCCGACGGTTACTCTCTCGCCTTGGGCGACAGCAAGATTGCCGAGGGGCGCAACGCCCGTGAGGCGCTGAGGTATGTGCCGGGTCTTTGGATAGACAGCAACGAAGATATCAAGATAAACGGTCAGGGCGGTGTTCAGGTTATGATAAACGAACGCATCGTCACCATGTCGTCGGGCGAGCTGCTCCGTTATCTTGAGGGTATCAGCGCCGAGGATGTCAAGAGCATAGACGTGGTGCGGTCGGCGGGTGCCAAGTACGATGCTGCCGTGGGCGGGGCGGTGCTCAAGATCAACCTGCGCAACCGTAAGATGAACGGGGTGTTCGGCAACGTGTCTATGGCTTACGAGCGTACCGACACCATGGATCTTAAATACGCTCCTTCGGTGTGGGTCAATGTGATGCACAAGAAGCTCTCGCTCTCGACAGGTTTCTCTTACTCCAACACCAGATACTCGGAGCACATCGACATGGATACCTATTTCCGTCAGAGCGGCGACACGCTCACTGCCCTGTACTCCGCCTTGAACAAGCATCGTTCCATGACCTATGACATCAGGGGCGTCTATCGGTTCGACGACCGCAACAGCATAGGGTTAGACTATCATCTGGGCAACTATCGTTACTCTTACGACAATGTCTCTGACGGTGTCATCACTCGGCGGGAGCTGTTTACGCGCATGAGCACCTTTGCTCCCAACGGGCGGTCAGACAATCACGACCTGTCGTTCAATTACAGGCGTCAGTTAGACACATTGGGTTCCGACCTTTTGGTGGTGGGCGACTATCATTACGCCGCCACCGATGCCAAGTCGTACACCACAACGGCCGATTACATGCCCGGCAGCTCGCTCTTCGGTTATGTCTATGACAAGAGCGACATACGCAACCATTTTTACACCGCGCGCATCGACGTCAACAAGCAATTCAATAAGAAATGGTCGCTCGGTTACGGTGCCAAATATTCATATTCCACCCTATCGAGCATTTACGATTATTACACCTCTTCCGACAATCACAGCTGGGCGCACGATGCCGATTACAGCGACCATTACCGCTATCGCGAGGGTGTCGCGGCTGCTTATGCCACCACCTCGGCCGATTTGGGACGCTGGAACATCACGGCGGGTGTGCGTGTCGAGAACACCGACATGCGTCCCAAGTCGCTGAAAGAGAGCGAGAGTCATCACCGCAATTACACCGACATTTTCCCCTCGGCGGCGGTGTCGTATGCCATCAATCCGCAGAAGCAGTATCTTGTGGCCCTCAACTATCGCCGCAGTATATCGCGCCCGGGCTTCAGCATGTTAGACCCCTCGCGCGTGAAGGTTGACAATGTCACCGTATCGGTCGGCAACCCTTATTTGCAGTCCTCTTATGCCGAAAATCTCTCTCTTAACTTCACGCTGGCAGGCAAGTATATGTTCACGGCCAATTACTCTTATCGCAACAAGGCTTTCGAGCGTGTGATGTTGCCCGATGCCGACAACCCCGACATGATATTGCTCACCTATCGCAATTATGATAACGATAACTCCTTCATGTTCAACACCTATTTGCCGTTCTCTCCTTTCAAGTGGTGGGATGTAAGCCTTGACGGCACCACCGGTCCCATGAGCACAACCATATCGGGGGTAAAACGCACACACTGGTTTTATCAGGGTTCTGTCAACACCATCTTCTCCCTGCCCAAAAAGTGGGTCATAGAGCTTAACGGCCACTGTCTCGGCAACGCATTGCAGGGTAACATGTTGTTATACAGGCCTGAGGCCGGGATGGACGGCTCGCTCAAGAAGAGCTTTCTCGACGGCAGGTTGTCGCTCGTGCTCAACGTGCGCAACATTGTCAGCACCGGCACTTACATCAAGATTGAGGAGTCTGATTATTCCAAGCATGCTTACAGCCGCAGCACATATGACAGTGCACGTCGTTACGGCATAACGTTGCGTTACAACTTCAAGGCCGGCAAAGACTTCAGCGCAGCCCACGTCGTCAAAGGCAACGCCGAAGATGCAGGCAGGTTCTGATGTCATGAGGGTTATTGTTTGCGGGCACTTATATTTGCCGGCAGCCGTTTGATTTGCGGGAACTGCCGTTTTTGCTGGCACTGCCTCCGGCGGCCCTTCCGGGGGAGGGGGCACGGACCCCGATTTGATATTTTTGAGGACAAACTAAGGAATAAGTACGACTATC
>CAMRVW010000108.1 GCA_947054185.1 uncultured Rikenellaceae bacterium
TGTTCCTCAAAAATATCAAAACGGGGTCTGTGACCCCTCCCCCGGAAGGGCCGCCTTAAGGCAGTTCCTGCAAACCAATAACGGCAGTTTATAGCAACAGCTTAAAATTAGTGTGATTGTTCGGTGCCTTTGTACAGGTCTATCTCGCCTTTCTCCACCAGCTTGTATATCAGAGCCAGACGGGCAATTACCGGCGACACTAACTCCATTACGTCGGCAATGTGCTCTTTTTTATCGCTCTGCTTCATGCGCAAGAGCATTACGGAGTATAATGCCCTGAAACATAGCTCAATGTCATTCATCTCTGCCCCCGACGCCAAAAAGCCTTTTATCTTGGGCAGCTCCTTTTCAAGGGGCTTGAATGCGGCACGGTACTCTTCACCCACG
Organism: uncultured Rikenellaceae bacterium; assembly: GCA_947054185.1. Taxonomy (GTDB): domain Bacteria; phylum Bacteroidota; class Bacteroidia; order Bacteroidales; family Rikenellaceae; genus CASDZP01. The sequence continues at coordinate 388 of CAMRVW010000108.1, forward strand.
GGCAACTTCAATAACCTTAGGTGCAGGTCGTTGAGGTCGTTTATGAGGTGTAACGTGTGGTCTATGTGGCCTATCTGTTGCTTGCCCTCTTCGCGCATTAGAGAGGCAAGATCAATATACCAGTTTAAAGCCTCGCTCTTTTGTGCCTCATCAATGGCGCTGTTGTGCTCGAGCAGTGTGGAGTATATCCGGTCCGGAGCAAACCCACACGCGCGTATCAGGTCTTCCAGCTGCCAAATGTAAAGTATGTATTCGGCAATGTTCTCTTTACGTATCTGACGGGCTATAAACATGTCGTATCGTTTTTGTTTTGTCGTTTGTTTTAGAGAAACTGTTCCTCGTCGTCATCGAAAAACTCCTCCATCAGTGAGTCTATCTCGCGACGCTCTTTTTTTGTGGGGCGTCCCGTGCCACGGTCTCGTGCAAGCGTGGGCATCAACTTCACCGACAGCTTCATGAGCTCCTCTTCGGGTGTTATGTTCTCGGCATAAAGATGCACATCTTTGGCGCCCACGCGTGAGGAGAGAGGGGCCAGCACACGAAAGGAATATACGACGGGTGCCTTTCTTACGGCCACCACGTCGCCGGCCTTAACCTCGCGCGACGGCTTGCATCCTGTGCCGTTGACGGTTACCTTGTTGCCCTTGACGGCATCGGCGGCAAGGCTCCTTGTCTTATATGCGCGTATGGCCCACAGCCACTTGTCTATGCGGACACTCCTCTGATCGTCCATGGCTTATTTCTTGTTAAAAAGGTTCATCGTGCGTTCGAGCCCTATCGTGGCAAATGATATAATGGCCAGGCATGCCTGCGTTACTCTATCGGGCATGGCGGCAACCTCATCGTCGGTCCACCGGCCGAGCACATACTCTATCTGCATGCCTTTGGGGAAGTTGCCTCCTATTCCGAAACGCAGCCGCGGATAGGAACAATGGCCCAGCAGCTCGTTTATGTTTTTGAGCCCGTTGTGGCCGCCGTCGCTCCCTTTGGCGCGTATGCGTATGGTGCCGAAAGGTATGGCGATGTCATCGACTATGACAAATATGCGGTCGGCCTCTATCTTCTCTTTCTGCATCCAGTAAGCCACGGCCTTGCCACTGAGATTCATATATGTCGACGGCTTTAGCAGTATGAGGGTGCGTCCCTTGTGATTGAGCCTGGCTATGTCGCCGTAACGGTCGGTACTAAAAAGAGCGTTGGACGACTCGGCAAGAGCGTCCAACACCTTGAAACCTATATTGTGACGGGTATTGGCATACTCACTGCCGATGTTGCCTAACCCAACAATCAGATATTTCATTTATCTTTTTCAGGTTGATTATTTTTCAGCCGCAGCAGCCGCACCACGAGCCGCACGAGTCATCTTGACGGCGCATATTGCAGTGGTTGCAGGGGTGAGAATGGTAAGACCGTCAAACTTGACATCGCTTACGAAGATAGACTTGCCGAGCTGGAGGTCGGTAACGTCTATATCGAGAGTGTCGGTCAGTTTGTCGAGCAGACCCGAAACTTTGAGTTTGCGCTTAGAGAGCATCATCTTACCGCCCTGACGCACACCCTCAGAGACGCCTGTAAGACGCACGGGTATGTCTATTGCAACAGGATGCTCGTTGTTGACACGGTAAAAGTCGATGTGGATAACAGAGTCTTTCACCGGGTGGAACTGAACTTCGCGAACCACGGCTGTCTCGGTCTTGCCGTCGAGGTTGATGTTGATGATGTAAGAGTTGGGGGTGAAGATGATCTTGCGCAGATCGGCCTCGTTTACCGAGAAGTGAACGGTGTCGCCGTTACCGTAAATGACGCAGGGAACTTTACCTTCTTTACGCTCGTTTTTTGCCTCTTTCTTACCGAAATTTGTACGGACTGAACCGTTGAGTTCAATAGTTTGCATTGTGCTAAAATGTTGATTGTTAACATTATGGCGTTACTCTATAAGCTGTCTCCACAGCGAGAGACTCTTCCTTCCATCACGCCTTTCGGCCACAAAGGTAGTGTTTTTTTGAAAAAAACGTCCTATTTTTGACTAATTATTTAATTGACTGCCTGACCAGCTTCATTCTTATTATCGGAAACGGATTGCCCTGACCGTCAGTCTCGGACCGTTCAAACCCGCTGAAGCCGATATGTCGGTAAAATTCACAGGCTTTGGTGTTCTGCTCGTTGACATCGACAAACATGGCGCCGTAATCGTCAATGGCAATGTCGGTAAGATGTCTGCCCAAACCGCATCCGAAATAGTCGGGCAAGATGAACAACATCTCTATCTTGTCTGACTCAATGCCTATGAACCCTATCGGCTTATCGTTGTACACCACAATAAGGGTCTCTATGCCGGCTATGGCCTCTCTTACGGTCGGAATCAGATTTTTCACATCCTTATCTGAGAGAAAGTGGTGGCTTGCCCTCACTGACTCCTCCCATAGCTTTGTAAGAGACGAAACGAGCGCCGACGTCCGTTCCTCTTTGCACACCGCACACGTAATTGCATGCCACTTTCGAGCGTAAACCATACCTTATTATTGTTTTGTGATCGGAAAAGTCACTTTCTTGAAAAAGATGATTGTCGGGGGCGAAATTATGAAATTTTTTGTTTTGCCCCATATTTCCGCAAAAAGTAAGGCTGGAAGAGATGGTTGTGACATGGTCGTCGTGGATGTTAAAATTAGGAACGGAAATAGTCCTCGACAGCGGGGTCTTTCTGAAAGTCTCTTTTGTGATATGCCGTCTTGTCGTATCGCGTTTGGTGATAAAAAATAGAGTCGCTGCTGTTTTTATCTGTACTATTGCCTATATTTGTATTTTGTGACGGCGGGCAAGAGTGGTGCGGCATGTTGCCTTGAACGCCGTTGTGCAACCAAGAGAGAGGACATGATAGATGCTATGACAGAGGATAATACGGTCACTGTTGCGGCCATTGGCGCCGGCAACAGAATGAACATCTATTCGGCCATGCATGGTCGCGGCATGCGTGTGGTGGCGGTGGTCGAGCCTGACGACACAAGGCGTGATGCTCTCGCCGTGCGTTGCGGCGTGGCCGACGACATGCGTTTCAGCTCGTGGGATGATTTCATGCGTTGCGACAGATGCGCCGACGCCGTCATAATATGTACGCCCGACCACATGCACTTCTCGCAGGCAGTGGCGGCCATAGAGCGCGGATATGACGTATTGCTCGAGAAGCCCATAGCTCAATCGCTGCCCGAGTGCATGGAGATAGCGGCCAAGGCTCGCATGTACGGGCGTATCGTCGGCGTGTGTCATGTGTTGCGGTATAACCGTTATTTCCGTAAATTCAAGGAGTCGATATCAGACGGGAGCTTGGGGCAGATAATATCTATAAATCACGTGGAGGCGGTGGGCATAGAACGCATGACCCACTCTTTTGTGCGTGGGTTATGGCGCAAAGAGCATGAGTCCAACCCCATGATATTGTCGAAAGCGTGTCACGACCTCGACCTGTTGGTGTGGCTTACGGGTCGCAACTGTCTGCAAGTAAGCTCTTACGGGTCGCTCGGGTGGTTTCGCCGAGAGAACGCCCCTTTGGGCAGTCCGTTGCGTTGCACCGACGGTTGTCCCGTCGAGCATGAATGTCCATATTCGGCTATAGAGCTCTATTGCAGGCGTCACAGATGGTTGCGTCATTTCGACATACCCGAGGGTGCCGACATAGACGATTTCATATTGAATCAGTTGCGCACAGGGCCTTACGGGCGGTGCGTTTACAGGTGCGACAATGACGTGGTCGACCATCAGGTCGTATCCATGTTGATGCATGGCGGCATCACCGTCAACTTCTCGATGGATGCTTTCACTCGCGACTCGGGACGTAAGACCCACTGTATGTTAAGTAACGGCGAGGTTTTCGGTGACGAGCGACGCCTCGTGGTAAGGCCTTTTTCATCCGACACCGGAGACATGGTTTACGACTTCTCCGATTGTTGCGGCGAGACATCGGGACATGGCGGCGGCGATATTGACATCGTGCGCGATTTTATCGAGGCCGTACGCTCACGCGACCCCGAGAGACTGACAACCAATATCGAATCGTCAATAGAAAGCCACCGCATAGCCTTCCTGATAGAACAGCGCCGAAAAGAGGCGATGCGATAACTGATGCAGCTTGTTCGGGCAATGCCCGCTAAAACGGCACTTGTTGCAAACCGTTAACCGAAGCAGTCTCAGTCAAAAGCATCGCTCTTATTTTGCGGTCACGATTATTTGGAGTATCTTTGTCTCGATTTACAAAATACTTAATGACAGAATTAGAAGATTTCAGGTCGCTCGGTCTCTCTGAAGAGACACTTGAGGCCATCCGCTCCAAAGGGTTCGAGACTCCCTCGCCCATTCAACGATTGACAATCCCCGTTTTATTGGCAGACCAAAACGACATTATCGGCCAGGCACAGACCGGCACGGGAAAAACAGCCGCATATTCGTTGCCCATACTCGAGCATGTCGAGCCGCAAGCCGGCTTCGTGCAGGCTCTCGTGCTGGTGCCCACGCGCGAGCTGGCACTTCAGGTGACAGACGAGATGCTCTCGTTCAAGCGCGGCAAGACGGTGATATCGGCCATTTACGGCGGGGCATCCATGGGCGAGCAGCTCCGCAGGCTGAAAAAGGGAGTCGACATAGTGGTGGGCACCCCGGGCCGAATACTCGACCACCTGCGCCGACAGACGCTCGACCTGTCCAGGCTCCGGTACCTGATACTCGACGAGGCTGACGAAATGCTCAACATGGGCTTCATAGACGATGTTGACGAGATACTGTCGTGCGCCGACGACAACCGCCGTCTGTTGCTCTTCTCGGCCACAATGCCACGACGCATATCTGAGCTGGCAAGCAAGTATATGCGTGATGTACAACACCTTAAAGTTGAGGCGACAAATCTCACTGCCGATCTTACCGACCAGATATATTTCGAGGTGAGAGAGAGCGACAAATTTGACGCTCTGACACGCATAATAGACGTTGAACCTGAGTTTTACGCCATAGTATTCTGCCGCACCAAAGTGATGGTCGACGAGGTGGTGACCAAGCTGCTAGAGCGTGGATATGCCGCCGACGGCCTGCATGGCGATGTGTCTCAGGCCCAGCGCGAAAAGATATTGCGCAAGTTTAAAAAGAAGCTGACTAACATAATGGTGGCCACCGATGTGGCGGCACGAGGCATCGACGTCAACAACCTCACGCACGTGATAAATTACTCTCTGCCGCAAGACTCGGAGTCGTACGTTCACCGCATAGGCCGTACGGGGCGTGCGGGCAACAAAGGCACGGCCATAACGTTCATATCCAACGCGGAATACCGTCAGTTCGTGTCGATGCGTAAGGCTGTGGGGTCAGAGATACGCAAAGAGATGATACCCAGCGTGGAAGACATCATCGCGTTGAAAAAGCGCAACATACTCGACGAGCTTTCGGAGGCGGTGGAGACGGGTGTGTTCGACGGTTACGAAGAGATGACAGATGAGATACTGTTCATGTACGAGCCGCGCACAGCCATATCGGCATTGCTGAAAATGGCCTTCAAGAACGAGCTGGACACCAACCGTTATCCCGAGATAAGGACGTTCTCGGTCGACCGCAAAGGCACCGCACGTCTGTTCATTGCCGTGGGCCGCAGAGACGGGTTCACCCCTCGCAGCATAGTCGAGCTTATACAGAGCCACACAGGGCTGCCCAACGCAAGGATAAACGACGTCAAGATAACGGACGACTTCTCGTTTGTGACAATACCGTTCTCAGAGGCCGAGAATGTCACCCACGCCCTCAACAAGCTGAGTGACGACGGCAAGCCCATTGCCGAGATATCGCAAGACAAAAAAGGCAAAGGCCCTTTCAAAGGAGGGCCCAAGAGGGGTAAAGGCGGCTTCAAAAAGAGAAGTAAAGGCAATTTCAACGACGACCGCAAAGGCGACGCACACGACAGCAACGGTAAATTTTACGACATATTCGTAAACAACACCGCCGACAAGAAAAGCGGATATCCCAAGAAAGGCAAAGAGAAGAGCCGAAAAGACAAAATCAAAGAGAGACCCGAACGCAAATCGGGCAGACATCTGTAAAGCATATGGCGCGACCGTAAATGGCCGCGCCTGTTTTTTACTGCGGTTGTGCTTAAGGGGGCGTGAAGGGTTGGTTTCGGGATGGTGTTTTTGCATGGCGTGGCATGGGCACTGTGTCTGTTTTTGTCACGTCACTGACAATAAAACTGACAAACTGTCACGGTTGAATGTCATAAACGCACCATATTGTCACTATTGAGCGTTTGGCATAAAAAGTGATGGTTTTGTGGTGGTCTGCCATAAGAGCAGGCGACAGAAATGGGATATGTTTAATCAACCAATGGATAAAATCATGAATCTTAAACCATTAGCAGACAGAGTTATCATTGAGCCCAAAGCTGCCGAGACAAAAACGGCCGGCGGTCTTATCATTCCCGACAACGCAAAGGAAAAACCCCTTGAGGG
>CAMRVW010000109.1 GCA_947054185.1 uncultured Rikenellaceae bacterium
GTTTCCACACCCTTTCCGCGAGAGCCATGGCCCATGTTTGAATATCATTCAGGCAAAAAACCTCATGGGCAAAACAGATATACCATAAATGTGTAAGACGTATGTCGAAACACATTTATGGTATATCTGTACTTTATCTTTAGTTTGTCCTCAATATCTCAAAAGGGGGTCCGTGACCCCTCCCCCGGAAGGGCCGCCGGAGGCAGTTCCCGCAATGCAAACGGCAGCCCCCGCCCCGTCACTCGGCCTTGATGCTGTCGACGGGGTTGGAGTTGGCCACGTGGAGGTTCTGCAATGTCACTGTCATGAGCGTCAATGCCGACACGGCGGCGAACACGGCGGCAAACACCCACCAGTGCATGGGTGTGCGATATGCAAATCTGGCGAGCCAGCTGTCAATGCCGTAATATGCCACCGGCACCGCTATGACGAAACATACCGACAATATTATGACATAACCCCTGTTGAACATGAGCAGTATCTGCGCCGTCGACGAGCCGAGCACCTTACGCAGAGCCACCTCCCGACGCTTGTAACTGCTCTCGAAGACCACCAGACCGAACACCCCCACTATGGATATTAGCACGGCTATGGCGCTGAAGAGGGTGATGAGCCGGCCGACCCTGCGCTCGCTCTCATACAACTGCTGTATCACGTCGTCATAGAAACGCACCGTGAAGGGGTAATAAGGGTCGAGCCTGCCGAGCGTCGCCGTCACATGATCCATGGCGGCGCCAAGGTCGCTGCCGGCCTTGACCCTCGCATAGGCGGCACGATAGTAACGGTCGTTATCCTTACCCCACTTATACTTGCCCCACACTATGAAACACATGGGCGACACCTCCGACCGGCACGAGCCGAACTTGACGTCAGACATGAAACCTATTATCTCGTCATCGCCAATCTTGTCACCCACCTTGAGGTCGTAAGCCTTGCGCGCCGCCTCGTTGAAGACATAAGAGCCGTGCCCCTTAATGTCGTCGTCGGAGCGAAACCCGCGTCCCTCGGTCACCTCTATGCCCAACACCTCGACAAACGACGGCGATACGGGCATCACCTCGTAACTTATCTCCCTGCCGCCAAACTCGCGTCCCCAACGCATGTAACTGTCCTGGCTCGAGAGTATCTGCTCGGCCCATGTCACACGGTCAATGCCGGCAAAGGCGCAAAGCTCGCTCTCCAGCGTCTTGGGGTTGTCGTTCAGATGCTTGTTGAGCTCTATCACTATCAGCCTGTCCTTGTCGTAACCCATGGGCAGCCTCATCATATACCTGTTCTGCAACGACATGAACACGGCAGCCGTTATGAGGGCAAAGGAGGCGACAAACTGAACGCCCACCAGACAGTTACGCAGACGCCGCCCCTTTGGCGAGAGGGCGAAAGTGCCCTTAAGCACCAACGCAGGCGCAAACGAGGTGATGTAAAACGCAGGATATATGCCCGCCAACACACCCACGGCAACGGCAATGAGCGCCGTGCCGACCACTATGGGCCACTGCGCGGCAAACGACATGTCGGCATCGACAATGGATGAGACAAACCCCGTCAAGGCCCAATATATCACCCCCACGGCCATGAGCCACGCCACAAAACATATAACGACCGCCTCGACCAACAGCCCCGCACGCAGGCTGCGGTCAGAGCTGCCCAACACCTTGCGCGTGTTGATGCTCTTTATGCGCATGGGCGTGAGGGCGGTGCTGAAGTTGGTGAAGTTGATGGCCGCAATGAGCAGTATTATCACGGCAATGGCCATCAACACATATATGGTGCCCCTGTTGGCCTTGGGCATGTTGTCAAAGAGGAATCCTTCATCGAAGTGAAGCCCGTCCAATGGCGAGAGCTGCAATGAGAGCAGCTTGCCGTCAAAATATTGCTTGTCGTCTATAAACCTGACTTTGAGCATATCGGCCACCGCGGGCATATTGGCGGCGTCGTCCAAACGCATGAAACACATATAGTTCCAGTTGTTCCACATGTTATAGTTGTCGTCGTCGGGGAGGCGATGGTATATGATGTTGCGCATGGACGAGTTGCGCGGGAAGTCTTTGAACACGCCGCACACCACGCCTCTCAACTTGCCGTCGTCGGTGTTTATCAGGCGCCTGCCCAATGCCGGCTCCTTGCCGAAGAGCCGTCGGGCCATGCTCTGAGGTATGATGAGGGCATCGGGTGTCGAGAGGGCATCTTTTCCGCCCTCGACCATCTCGAAGTCAAAGACATCCAACAGCTCGGCGGTGACTCCCCAGCTGGGGTCGCGATAGCTGTTGCGCGACTTGTCGCCCTCTATGTAATAGGGCGGGTCAAACACCCACGAGTTGACTATGGCGCCGGCCTTTATGTGCGGCGACGAGGCGAACACCTCACGTGAGAATGGACGCGAGAATACCACGGCGTCGGTCCGGCCGTCATTGTACGACAGGCGGAATATGTTGCCGGCCTCGGGCTGACACGAGTCGAAACGGAGGTCGTAATCGATCTGCATCATTATCACCATAAAGGCGGCAAAGGCAGCGCACAGCCCCAATACATTGAGCGTCATCGCCACCTTGAAGCGGCGGAAGAGCCCCAAAAAATTTCTATAAAAAGTCTTCATGAAAAAATGTCGATGAAAGTTTGAAAAAGCCGTCCGCACCCCGGGCAGGGAGCCGCGACAGGGAACGGACAGGCCACAAGAGAGATCATTTGTTATGGTTTATGCTATCTATGGGGTTGGCGTTGGCCGCCTTATGGCTCTGCAAAAAGACGACTGTCACCGACACCACCAGACAGAAGAGCCCCGCAGCAATGAATATCAACGGATTGAGCGATATGCGGTAAGAGTAATCGGAGAGCCACCGGCTCATCAGATACCACACCACGGGCGTCGCCACCACGAATGCGATGCCCACATAGCCCACAAACGCCCCTATCAGCCTCAACATCACCCCGCGCGAGTCGGAGCCGAATATCTTGCGTATGGCCACCTCCTGCGCGCGCTGACGTATGAAATAGGTGGATATGGCAAGCAGCCCGAGCATTGATATCAAAAGGGCGATGCAGCCGAATATTATCACTATCTTGGTTGTGCGCAGCTCCATCTCGAACGAGTCGCGCACCTGGTCTTCAAGCAGCTTTGCCGAGAACATGATGTTGCCGCAATGGTCGCTGCACATGCGGTTAACCTGGCTGTAAGCGGCGTCGGTGTCGCCCTGCAACTCGACCACTATGCTCCACGGATATTTCACCTCGGGCTCCACACGCACTATGGTGGGCTGATAACGGCCTGTGACGTTGCCGTGCCTGAAGTTGCCCACCACGCCGGCAATGGATCTGGAGTTGCCTCCGCCCGTGGTGTAACTGGGGGCATCCAACGGCAGCTCCATGGCCTCCATGGCACCCTCGGTGGGGTAACAGAGGCTATTGTCGGCCAAATGGTTGTCGCGCAACACACGGTACCCCATTATGGAGAAGGCCACAGTATCGGTCACTATCTCGTTTACAGACAAAAACTTGTCCTGATAATATCCCGAGAGGTTGTTGCTTCCGCTCAGAGGCATGCCCTGCACGAGCCCCACACGCTTTACGAACGACTGCCCCTTCAGCTTGTCGACCAGTGCGGGCCAGTCGTGCATTGTCACGCCTATCTCCACAATGCCATCGGTGCGATAGCCCAACGGGGCGTTTATAAGATGCCGTGACTGGAGCGTCATGACTATGGATGCGGCCACCAGGGCTATGGTGATGGCGTTCTGTATGACAATGAACACCTTGCTGAATACCATCTTGGTATTGCGCCTGAACGTGCCCCTCACCACGTCTATGGGGCTCACCGACGATATGAGCAGGGCGGGCAGCAGGCCCGACACCGCCCCTGTGGCCAATATCAGCGCCGCCGACGCCATTATCCACACGGGCGAGAGTATCACCGAGAGCTTCAGACGGGTGTTGAGCAGATCGCCCGCAAGGGGTGCCGCAAGATAGGCCAGCAGCCACCCCACCACAAACGATATCACCGTCAGTATGATGGTCTCGCCCATCAGGCGCACGAAGAGGTCGCCGCGCGACGATCCCAGCAGCCGCCGTGTGGCCATCTCCTTGGCGCGCTCGCCCGACTGGGCCACCGTCAGGTTGATGTAATTGAATATGGCGAAGAAGAGTATCAGCAGCCCCACCGACATGAGTATTATCACAAAACGTTTGTTGCCGCTGTTCAACACGCCATGCGATTCGGGCGAGAAATAGAGGTCGCCAAGACGCACAAACCCCACCTTGGTAAACATGCCGCGTATGTAAGGCCAATAGGTCTGCTTGAAATATTCGGCCAGGTCGTCCGCCTTGTCGTCGAGCGACGTGCCGGGCTCCAGACGCAGAAAGGCCACCGTCGAGCCGGCGTTGGAGTCGTTGTCAAGGCTTATGTAACCGTTATATCTGTTGGCATGCTCCACGCGCACCATTATGTCGCAGTAAGGCACCACCGAGTTGTCAATGTCGGCCATGACGCCGCTTACCGTGTAATGGACCGGCCCTTGACCCGACTCTATGGTCAACGACCGCCCCACGGGGTCGCCGCCGCCGAAGAGCTTGCGGGCGAAGGTCTCTGAGACGACGGCGTTGTCGACGCTCTCAAACACCTTGTCGGCAGTGCCATTTACCAGAGGGAACGAGAAGAAGTTGAAGAAGCACGGGTCGACCAGCAGCGACCTGCCGTTAAGCTCGTTATCGCCGCTTTTCACCCTCAGGTACGGAATGTTTTCGGCCACCACCGGGCAGGCCTGCACCACCTGCGGGTAACGCTCCTTTATGCGGTAAGCTATGGGCAGCGCCGACAGGGGGCCTATGTCGGTGGTCAGCACGCAGATGTCGTCGCGGTGAGTGTGCTGCTTGTCCACCGACAGCTCAGAGGTGGTGTAAACGGCTATGATTATCACGAACATCAGCGACACCGACAGACCGAACACATCCACCATCGTGTACCACTTGTTCTTGCTCAGAAACTTGAGGAACGACTTTATATCCAATAATCTATTCATCTTTCACTGTTTTTTGCGACCCCGAAGCACCCCTCCGAACGGACGTGTCGCGCAATCGGGCGCCGGGGGTTAGATAAACTCGCTCACCGACGATACTATGGTGCCGTCGAAGAGGTTGACGGTGCGGTGTGCGAAGCCGGCGTCGTGCTTGGAGTGGGTGACCATCACTATGGTGGTGCCCTCTTTGTTGAGCTCGGTGAGCAGCTGCATCACCTCGGCGCCGTTCTTGGAGTCGAGGTTACCCGTCGGCTCGTCGGCAAGTATTATCTTGGGGTTCGACACCACGGCACGGGCTATGGCCACACGCTGCTGCTGTCCGCCCGAGAGCTGCTGGGGGAAGTGGCCGGCGCGGTGGCTTATGTTCATGCGTTTGAGCATGTCGGTGACCATGCGTTTGCGCTCGGAGGCCTTCACGTTGAGATAGGTGAGCGGCAACTCCACGTTCTCATACACGTTAAGCTCGTCTATGAGGTTGAAACTCTGGAACACGAAGCCTATGTTGCCCTTGCGCACCTGCGTACGCTCTTTCTCTTTGAGGTGGCCCACCTCGCGTCCCTCCAGATAATAGTTGCCCGAGGTGGGGTTGTCCAAAAGTCCCAATATGTTAAGCAGGGTCGACTTGCCGCACCCCGACGGACCCATGATGGCCACAAACTCGCCCTCTTTGACCTCCATGGATATATCGTTCAACGCAATGGTCTGCACCTCTTCGGTGCGAAAATGTTTGCTGAGTCCTTCGATCTTGATCATGATTCTTTCGTTTTTAAGTTTTTATTTCTGTCGTTTGCAATCTTGAATCTGCACGCTTTACGCGCTTTCACCCCGCCGGCTTGCCCTGTTGCGGCTTGTTGCGGGCGCACTCCCTGCCTCCTTCGCATGGCGGCCGTGCCGTCAATCGAGCACCAGCACCTGGTTGTCGCCATAGCTATCATAGCTCGACACTATCACCCTTTCGCCCGGCTCCAACCCCTCGAGCACCTCATAGTACTGGGGGTTTTGGCGACCTATCTTTATGTTGCGCCTATAGGCCTTTTTACCGTCTTTGTCGAGCACGAATATCCAGTTTCCGCCGGTGCTCTGGAAGAATGTGCCGCGCGGTATCACCACGCTCTCGGTGGGACGCCCCAGCTCGAGGTTGATGTAATAGGTCTGGCCGCTGCGTATGTTGTCGGGGCGGTCGCCCGAGAATACCATGTCGGTGCGGAACTTGCCGTCGCGCACCTCGGGATAGACCTTGCGCACGGTGAGCGCGAAGTCTGACCCCTGACGCTCGAAGGTGGCGCTAAGGCCGGGTTTTACACGGTCTATGTAATGTTCGTCTATCATGGCCTCGACCTTATAGTCCGACAGGTCGTTTATCTGGCCTATCTTCATGCCGGCCGACACGTTCTGCCCCAACACCACGTCGAGCATGCCCAACTCGCCGTCTATCTGCGATCGTATGTCGAGATGGGCCTTGCGCTCGTGCACCAGCCTTATGTTGCGGCGCATGTTGGCAAGGCTGCTCTCCATCTCGCTCATCTGAATGGTGCGCGATATGGAGTCCTGACGCAGACGCTCCACTATGAGGGCATATTTCTGTGTGGCCAGCCGGTAATCTTCCTGCGCCTTGAGATACTCCTCGCGGGCTATGAGGTCTTCCTCGTACAGCTTGCGGTGTTGTTCGTAAGAACGGCGGCTGCGGGCTATATCGACATCGAGCTGCGCCTTTTCCAACCTGTTGTTGAGCTTGTCCTGCTCCATGGCCACCTGGGTGTTGCGCAGAAAGTTCTGCTTCTCGGCCAGCTGGG
>CAMRVW010000110.1 GCA_947054185.1 uncultured Rikenellaceae bacterium
GGGCAGATGGCTCTTGGTGTATGCTTCGGTGGTCGGGAGAACGAGGTTTTTGTGTGTAAGTTGTTGTTTATGTGTTGTTTGGTGCGCCTGGTGCAGGTGTTTGTTGGTCTGAAAGTGATTGGGTGTCGGTTTTGTGGGGAGGGAAGAGAGAGCGTTTTGTGCGTAAAGGTGATTTTGCATGGAAAGAGAGAAGGAATTTGAGTTGCGGAATCACTTTTTGTGATTTTTCATGAAAATTTTTGCGGTCGATTGTGTGTGATTATTAGAGTGTTATGGTGGAGGAGCGATTTTGGATATTAAAAAATATCGTAATAAAAGTTCAAAGTGTGAAAATTATTTATAGCTTTGTGTTGTATAATAATGTTTGTTGAATGTATTTGTGTTGCAATGTTTGCTTGTTTGTGTTGTATGTGTATTGTAATTGTCGAGTAAAATTGGGTTGAGATGACGATTCAGGAGAAAATAAAAATTGAACAGGATAATATCGACAAGGTATATCTCTATCGGGAGGGCGGTTTTTGGAAGGCTTACGAGCGGTCGGCATATCTGTTTTATCAGCATGTCAAGAAGTATCTGGTGCAGAAAAAGTATGTCAAGGCAGCCGATGCTTATGTGGTTTATCTGGGTTTTCCCGACTCCAAGGTTCCCGAATTGACGCGCGATTTCTTGGTGACAGTGCCTCAGGAGAAGCAACTGATTGTGACTGTGGATCAGCCTATTGACGTGGGTGAGTTTGAGACTTGGAAGGCGCTGATAGAGATGAAGCGAGAGGAGGTCAAGGCGGCGCCGTCGACTCAGCTCGAGGATGATGCCGAGAAAGAGGCCATTTTGAGGATACGTAACTTTATGCTCGAATCGGCAAACCCCATAGAGTGTCTGATTTTTGTAAAGGAACTTAAACATCTGCTCACCAATGGCCCTGTTTAATGAATTGCCTGTATATCAGCGGTGTAATGAATTGTTGGTCGCTTTCTCGAGGCTCTTGCCCGGGATAAACAGGGTTTATCGTGTCGTTTATGGCGAGAAGATAGCTCATTACATAATAGACGTGATGGCCTCTCTTTTTAAGGCAAACAGAGACAGGCGGCTTAAGTCGCAGTATTTGATGATGTCGCGAGAGGAGTTCGTGAAGGTGGTGATAGGGGTGAGGCTGTTGTATGAGCTGAGGGCCATAAACAAAAAGAGCTTTATAAACCTCTCTTTGTTGGCCGAGGAGGTGTCCAAGCAGTTGGCGACATGGTATGATCAGGCTAAAAACGAACGGTCGGCCTGACGGCAAGGGGGTTAGTATGGCACGATTCGGCGTGTCTGGCAGCAATGTATAACAGGATAAGGAGCTTTTATGTGTGGCTGCGTCATGCCGGGTCGTGTCTTTTTTATTGTGATCTTTGAAATATGCAGTGCGGGTCGGTCTTGTGCGGCTTAATGTAAACACCTGCTTGCTTCGGGTTCTGTTTTGGAGTTTCCCGCTGTCGGTTACCGCAATACATCCGGTACGTTGAACAACGCGGGTGAACGTGGCGAGTATTGGACGTCGGTTGCCAATGGTTCTAACAACGCGTACTATATGAACTTCAATAGCAGCGATTTGAACGTGAACAACAATAATGATAAGCGGAACGGCGATAGCGTGCGTTGTGTCCGCCAAGAATTTACGACCCTGATTTTTTTGATATTGCAGTGTGAGGCGTCTCTTGTGCGGCTTAATGTAAACGCCTGCTTGCTTCGGGTTCTGTTTTGGAGTTTCCCGCTGTCGGTAACCGCGACAACAATTCGTCCGGTACGTTGTACAACGCGGGTGAGAACGGGCGCTATTGGTCGTCGGTTGCGTACGATTCTAACAACGCGTACAACCTGAACTTCAATAGCAGCAGTTTGAACGTGGATTGGAACAACAAGCAGAACGGTCGGAGCGTGCGTTGTGTCCGCCAAGAATTTACGACCCTGATTTTTTTGATATTGCAGTGTGAGGTGCATCTTGTTGTGGGTGGTTTTTAATGTATGTCGGGGACGGATTTTTTTGAGAGCCGGTCTTATAAGGTGCGGGTTTGATATCGAGAGAGTGGGGGGATGGATTTTAGCGTGAGGCAGAGGCGTGTCGGAGAGCGGAACGGGGCCTGCGGAGGGCCAAAGCGGGGAGGTGATGGAAGGTTGGGAGTGCTTAGTTCACTGCCCTATATATTGATGTGCGGTGTGCGGCTCTCCGTTGGGGGAGGCTCCGAGCCGCTCGGGACTCCTTGGGTCGTCCCGATTACAAGGAATTTGTGTTTACTTCACACTTCGTGTGTCGGATATAAGGAAGAGTTTGCGGTTTTCGTTTCTCAGACCGCGGTGTGGGCCGAGCCTGGGAGGCAAGGCGGGGAGATGATGGGCGGCAGTTTTGTGCTTAAGTCACTTAATTATAATAGCCAAATGGGGTTACGGGCCTCCTGGGGGGAGGGTCGGCCCGTTGCGGCCTCATACTTCGGCCGCCCTGCCGGTGCAAAAAAACTGCCGCCCTCAAAAACTACGGTACAAGAGCCTGCGGAGCACAAGCCATGTGAATTCCAAAGTTTGCCGGGGTGAAAGCCACCCCGGGAATTTCCTGTCCACCGCGATATACAAAGGGACGCGTACCCCCGTTTTGGTTGATTAGATGTAAGAGTAAAATATTGCAGTGCAAGGCTCTCTTGCGCGGCTTAATGTAAACACCTGCTTGCTTTGAGCTTCTGTTTTGGAGTTTCCCGCTGTCGGTTACCGCAACAACTCGTCCGGTTCGTTGAACAACGCGGGTCAGAACGGTGACTATTGGTCGTCAGTTGCGAACAGTTCTAACAACGCGTACGAGCTGAACTTCAATAGCAGTAATGTGAATCCGCAGAATAACACAAATAAGCAGAACGGACAGAGCGTGCGTTGTGTCCGCCAAGAATTTGCGACGCTGGTGTTTTGTGTGTAATCAGGGTTGTGGTGAGGGTCGGGCGGTAAGCCTTTTTTAGGACAACTTCCCGAGAGTGCCCCGTAAATTCAGCAGGTTACTGGGGGTGTAAAATCCTTAGTTGAAAGAATGGCCGTGTGATTCGTATGCCTTGCACTGCTTTTTGTAAACACCTGCTTGACTTAGATTCCCGTTTTGGAGTTTCCCGCTGTCGGTTGGCGCAACAACTCGGACGGTTCGTTGAACAACGCGGGTACGAACGGCGAGTATTGGTCGTCAGTTGCGAGTACGTCTGATTCTAACAACGCGTACAACCTGTGGTTCAATAGCAGTAATTTGAACGTGAGCAACAACAATAAGCGTTACGGTCATAGCGTACGTTGTGTCCGCCAAGAATTTACGACCCTGATTTTTTATTTTTTTGTTGCCCGGGAGTTTGGGTAAGCGGTGGTTCGCTTAATGGTGACATTAAAAGGTGCATAATGATAAATGCGACAAGTGCCGTTGCGGTCAATTATATACGCAACGGCACTTGTTTTTGTGTACGGGCTCTATCGAGCTATAGGGAATTTACCCATGTTTTGGTCTTTTTGATCATTGGTATTTCGTAATAATACCACCAGTCGCTGTTGTTGGTTTTGGCGGCAAGATGGTTGTGATGGTTTTGGTCGGCGATATATCCTTCGGGTTGTTGCATGAAACGTGTTTGCGAATAGGTCTCTTCCAGTTGTTTTCTCATGGTTGAGAAGTCGTCGCATACTTTATTTATTTGCTGCAATGCCGCTTGCCTCTCTGTTTCGTTTGTTGCGGTGTCATAGCCATGCAGTGCCAATATCAGACGGGTGGGGAAGTTGAACAGATGGTTGGTCTGTTCGTATATCTCCAGGGTGTAACGATTGCGCAAAGCATGCTGTTTTGCCTCTTTTATGCCTTGGCATATCTTTTCATACCGCTTTTCTTCTGCCTTGGCTTGCTCTATTTTGGATTGATAGGTATTGCTCCATTTTCCCGGTGCATTTTTATCGGGCAGTGTCATCAAGGTGAAAGAGGTGGTGCCCCATGCCGGGTTGCGTCTTCCTGCGTCGGCCAAGGCGTTGTCGAAGAAGTATGCCTCTTGTTCCAATTCATCCAGGAAGGCCATGCGGTTGTCTTTGGGGTGGAAGCCGAATTCTCGTTGGGCGTGTGCCGTCTTGAAGGCTTCGACAGATCGGGCTGTGGGGTTCCAGCTATATTCGCCTTGTGCGATGTATCCGCGCCATACTGTTTCGGGGTGGGGTGAGCCGTCGTCCCATGCGGTGGACAGGATGCCTTCGAGTTGGTTTTCTGCAACCAGCCGGCTGAAATCTTTGATGTATGATGCAAGTGAGTTTTCGCGGGGCATGAATGGCGAATTGCCATAGCTGGCGGCGGTGGCTCCCATCACCTTAAGGCCTTTGTTGTGGTACCATTGCAGTATGCGTTGCTGGCCCGGAGTGATGTCACCGCCGTAATACCAGCGCATGTACACGCATTCTTTGGGGAACAGTTCGATGCCGGCATCAAGCTTTTCATCGTTCCATTTGGCAGCTATTTTATCTTCGCTTTCGGTGCTGTTGATCAAGCCCCAGACTCCGCCGTATTTCAATGGCATGTCATCCCAGAAGATGGGGATGCGGCCGTGCGATGTTGCAAAATCGCACACCTTTTTCAGCCAGATCATTTGCAGCTCGAACGGGGTTTTGCCGGTCTCTTTGCAGCGTTGGTCTATGCCGATGGCGGTAATCTCGTCGCCTCCCACGTGCAGGTATTTGCCGTACGGCATGGCTTCGAGGGCGTCTCTGTAAAGGTCGAACTGCAAATCATAGGTGCGGGGGTCGGACGGGCAGAATTCCCAGTCGCTGTTCGGGTTTTCGCGTAACTCCCAATGATGTTTCAAGATAAAACTTGCGTGTCCCAGCCCCTGGACAAGGGGGCTTATTTCAATATTGCGTTCTTTGGCATAGCGGCATATCGCCTGCATCTCCTGTTTGCTTATGGCGTTAGGGGCGCCTATCTCGGGACGGCGGGTGTAACGGAGCTTGTCTTCTATCTCCCAGATGATTGCGTTGATCTTGTAACGGGCCAGTTTGTCGATTTCCCGATAGTAATATTCTGCGCGGTCTAAATGGTGTTTGACGTCGAAATGTACTGCCCGGTATGAGATGGCCGGGTAATCGGTGATTTGCATGGCCGGGATGGGTGTATTGAAATCGCGGCTGTCTTCCATGAGTTGTTCCAGCGTCTGGCAGCCATAGAAGATACCTGCCATGGTTCGAGCGGAGATGCGCACCCCTTGATTGTTGACCTCAAGAGAGTATCCCTCGTCAGATGAGGGGACGTTTTGGTCGGTGAGGCACAGGCGGACGGCTTTCCCCGTTCGGGGAGCACGGGGGAGTATGTCGAGCATGGCTCCCAGCGGAGGGATGGTCATATCGTCGTCCGATAGTATATGGGTCAGGTCAAGATAGTTGACGCCTCTGCCCGAGGTTAGTGTAACAGACTGCGGCTGCGGGATGATTTGCAGCTTATGATCTGTTTTTTGGGCGCAGAGCTCTTCGGCAAAAAGGAGTACGCTCAGCAGTAAAAGGAGTTTTTTCATATTTAGAGTTTGTTTTTGTAATGTTTGTCGCGCGTTTGAAATGCAGCTTGTTGGCTTTCGAAGATACGGATAAGCGAGAACAAAAGCAAACGAGTGTTTGGTTTTGCCGAGCTGGAGTATCTAAGGCGACAGCCAAAGATACGGATAAGCCGAAAGGCAAGCAAATTTTGTTTGCCCGAGGCGGAAGTATCTAAGACGAAGTCAAAGATAAGAATAAGCGAGCACAAAAACAAACATTGTTCCGATTTGGTTGGAAACTGCGGTGTTACGGGACTGTCGTTTTATGACTTGCGGGCAGTGCCTCGTTTATGTTTTGCGAGAACTGCCTCCGGCGGCCTTTCGGGGGAGGAGTCACGGAGGGGGCCGAGACCCCTTTTGATATTTTTGATGGCAAAAACTAAAACGGTATGATATAAAGCTGCTTCGGTTCAGGTCTCACACCTTTATATCATATTTTCGTTTTTTGCCCTGAGGGTTGGGGGCCTTATATTCAAACACGGGTCATGGCTCTTGCGGAAAGGATGTGGAGGCAGGGCGGCAAGCATAAACGGAAACAGTGCGGTAAAATATTGGCGGGCGTTTCTAAGGCTGAGGGGGCCGACCGCAGGTCGGCCTCATGGGGCGCGGATTCGGGGTGAGGGATATGATTTTGGCGTTGGGCGGGAGAGTGTGAGCGCTTGTGTGGCTTGCGCGGAGAACGTGCCTTTTTGCATGATGGAGAGCGGAACGGGGCCTGCGGAGGGCAGGGCGGGGAGGTGATGAACTTAACGGTTTTGCTTATGTCACTGTCTTATAATTGCTGTGCGGGGTTGCAGCCCTCCGTTGGCGGAGGCTCCGGGCCGCTCGGGATTCGTTACCTCGTCCCGTTCACAAGAAATTTGTGTTTACTCCACACTTCGTGTGTCGGATATAAGGAAGAGTGTGCGGTTTCGTTTCATTCAGACCGCGCTGTGGGCTCGAGGAACGAGGGTCGCATCGGCGTGGAGGTCGGGAGAGTGATGATAGTGCCTTTTGCGAGACGGAGAGCGGAACGGAGCCTGCGGAGGGCAGGGCGTGAAAGAGATGTGCCAACAGGTTTGCCTAAGTCACTGTACTATAATTGCTCACCGTGTTGCGGCCCTCCGTTGGGGGAGGCTGCGGGCCGCTCGGGCTATCGTTCCTCAGCCCGTTTACAAGGAATAGGCTTACGGCATACTTCGTAATGCCGGGTATAAGGAATTGTTATGCGGTTTCGTTTCACTCAGACCACTGT
>CAMRVW010000111.1 GCA_947054185.1 uncultured Rikenellaceae bacterium
GCGAGGGCAAAAGCAAACGAGAGTTTGGGTTTGCCGAGCGGGAGTATCTAAGGCGTCAGCCAACGATACGAATAAGCCGAGAGACAAGCAAATTTTATTTGCTTGCCCGAGGCGGAGTGCTTATACTTTAGCCAAAGATAGCAAAATTTAGCATAAAGATAAAATCACGTCCGCCCAAAACCTCTCCATAGTCATTTCCCTCCCGTTCGGAAAACAATAACGTCCGCAAAACATATATTATTGCGACACTGTGATTTAAAATGTCAGCCAAGAAAACGCAATACGCGCACCCCCCAAAAAGCCTCACCTATGAAAAAAATGCGTATATTTGCGGTGAAATTAGGTAAAACATGGAAAAAGAGTTTCAGAAATATGCTTTGTCTGCGGGCATAAGCAGCCTTGCGATGCACCGTTACCGGTCTGTGGTTGACGACTATATCTCGCCCACCATCATAGAGGAACGCCAGCTCAATGTGGCCCAGATGGATGTCTTTTCGCGTCTTATGATGGATCGCATCCTCTTCCTGGGGTGCCCCATATATGACGATGCGGCCAACATCATACAGGCCCAGCTTCTGTTTTTGGAGTCTGCCGACCAGCAGAGCGACATACAGATATATATCAACTCGCCCGGAGGCTCTGTCACCGCGGGTCTGGGCATATACGACACCATGCAGCTTGTCAGTTGCGACGTGGCCACCATATGCACGGGCATGGCGGCCTCCATGGGGGCGGTGCTTCTGGCGGCCGGCGCGGCGGGCAAGCGTTATGCCCTGCCTCACTCGCGCATCATGATACACCAGCCGTTGGGCGGTGTCGAGGGCCAGGCTTCCGATATAGAGATAACGGCACGTCAGATCGCCCAGACCAAGCAGGAGCTTTTCGAGATATTGTCGCACCACAGCGGTGCCCCCATAGACAAGATAGCCGCCGACGCCGACCGCGATTATTGGCTCACATCGCCCCAGGCGGTCGAATACGGATTGATAGACGAGGTGTTGAACAAACGCGATAACAAAGAATAGTATGTCGGAGGGAAACAGAAACGAAAAAAATGTGCGCCGTTGCTCGTTCTGCGGCCGTGAGATAGAGCCTGACGGGATGTTGTTCCGGGGCGGCTCGGGTGCCACCATATGCGCCGAGTGCGTTGAAAACGGCCATAAGATAGTGGCCATGGAGGGCGACAGGAGCAAAAAGCACTTCATCATAACAGAGAAAGACCTGCTAAAGCCACGTCAAATAAAAGCCGTGCTCGACGAATATGTGATAGGACAGGATGAGGCCAAGAAATACCTCTCGGTTGCCGTCTATAACCACTATAAGCGTCTTCTGCACCTCTCGTCGGCCTCTGAGGGCGATGTCGAGCTCGATAAGAGCAACATGCTGCTGGTGGGCGAGACAGGCACGGGCAAAACGCTGCTTGCGCGCACGATAGCCCGCCTTCTCAACGTGCCTTTCACCATTGTTGACGCCACTGCGCTGACCCAGGCCGGTTATGTGGGCGAGGATGTGGAAAACATACTCACGCGCCTTTTGCAGGCCGCCGATTTCGATGTCGCGCGCGCCGAATACGGCATCATATTCATAGACGAGATAGACAAGATAGCCCGTAAGACCGACAATGTCTCCATCACGCGCGATGTCTCGGGCGAGGGAGTGCAACAATCGCTGCTCAAGATACTCGAGGGCGCCGTTGTCAACGTGCCGCCCGAGGGAGGACGCAAACATCCCGAGCAGGAGTTCATACAGGTCGACACCAGCAACATACTCTTCATCTGCGGCGGCGCCTTCGACGGCATCGAACGCATGATAGCCGCCCGTCTCAATACGCGGGCCGTCGGGTACGGTGTATCGTCGCGGCGTGAGGGTGTCGACAAAGACAACCTGTTGCAGTATATCACCACGCAGGACATACGCTCGTTCGGCCTCATACCCGAGCTGGTGGGTCGTCTGCCGGTGTTGTCGCACCTCGATCCGCTCGATGCCGCCGCCTTAAGACGCATCCTCACCGAGCCCCGCAACGCCATAGTCAAACAATACGAACGTCTGTTGGCAATGGACAATATAAAGCTGGAGTTCAAAGAGGACGCCCTCGATTATATCGTCGAGAAGACCATCGAACGAAAGCTCGGCGCCAGAGGGTTGCGCTCTATATGCGAGCAGGTGATGATAGACGCCATGTTCGACATGGAGGCAACGGGCGGAGAGCTCGTCATAGACCGTCAATACGTCTCCGACCATATAGACTGACCCTTGCGGCAACACTGCTTTGCCGTGCTTTCTCCGCGCTTTTCCCGCGATAGTCATGGTTCACGTTTCAATATAATCGGGGCATAAACCCTCGGAACGAAAACGAAAATCCTTCATAAAGATTACGTACGTCCTAAGACTGCATAATCTTTATGAAGGATTTTCGTACTCCTGTTCTGGTTGTTCCTCAGAAAATCTCAAAACGGGGTCCGTGACCCCTCCCCCGGAAGGGCCGCCTTAAGGCAGTTCCCGCAAACCCGCCGTCGGGGGCATTCCCGCAAAAATGGTCGCCGAACGGCTGTTGTTGTTTGTTCTTTATATAAAAAAGCGTAATTTTGCCGTTAAAATAAAAATCGAACGACATGAACACAGTGGTCAGCGGCATCCGCTCAACGGGTAATCTTCATCTGGGCAACTATTTCGGTGCCCTTCGCAACTTCATTACGATGCAACATGAAAACCGTTGCTTCTTCTTCATTGCCGATTATCACTCGCTCACCACGCATCCCGACCCGTCGTCGCTGCACGGCAATGTGCGCAACGTGCTCACCGAATATCTGGGTGCGGGTCTCGACCCCGAGGTCTCATCCATATATATACAGAGCGACGTGCCCGAGGTCACCGAGCTTTACCTGCTTCTGAACATGCATGCCTATATCGGTGAGCTTCAGCGCACTGCCTCGTTCAAAGACAAGATACGCAAACACTCCGAAAACGTCAATGCCGGCCTTCTTACCTATCCTGTGCTTATGGCCGCCGACATATTGCTCCACAGGGCCGACTGTGTGCCGGTGGGCAAAGACCAGGAGCAACACCTTGAGATGACCCGCAAGTTCGCGCGCCGTTTCAATGCCATATACGGTGTCGATTTCTTCCCCGAGAGCCAGCCCTATAAGTTCGAGGGCGACCTTATAAAGGTGCCGGGTCTCGACGGCAACGGTAAGATGGGCAAGAGCGAGGGTAACGGCATCTATCTGGTTGACAGTGATAAAGACATCCGCAAAAAGGTTATGAAAGCCCTCACCGACGGCGGCCCCACCGAGCCATGCATGCCCATGTGCGATGGCGTGAAGAACCTGTTCGAGATGCTCCGTATCGTCTCGGGACAAGAGGTTTACGACCATTTCCTTGCCAGCTATAACGATTGCACCATACGTTACGGCGACCTCAAAAAGCAGCTTGCCGAAGACATGATCAAGGTCATCGCGCCCATAAGGGAGCGCATACTCGAAATACAGTCCGACGATGCCTATCTGCGCGGTGTGGTCAGAAGAGGAGCCGAAAAGGCCCGTGAGAGCGCCTCGCAAACGGTGCGCCTGGTGCGTGAGATTATGGGTTTCAAACCCTTCTGAAAAGGGTGGGTCGAATATTAGAGGCCGATAATTTGAATTATTAAGAAAAATTATATTACTTTGCGCTAATATTCTCTGACAAATTATAAAGGAAAACTATGCCAAGAGTGAGTAAATATGCGGTGTTCCACCAAGGTTTGAGCCTCGGTGAACATACCTATGAGTTCGCTTTGGACGACGTTTTTTTTGAGAATTACGGCGGCGAGATAAAGCGCGGCGATTGCAAGGCCACCGTTACGGTTGCCAAAACGGCCAATCTGCTTTCAGTGCACACCGTCATAGAGGGCAAGGCGCAGGTGAGCTGCGACCGTTGTCTCGAGGAGTTTTACATGCCGGTCTTTTTCGATGGTACGCTTGTCGTCAGGTTCTCTTACGACAGAGAGGGCTATGACCTTGAGCGTGTCGGCGATACCGACGACGAGATATTGTGGCTCTCGCCCGATATCGACGCCGTCGACCTGGAGGAATACCTTTACGAGAGCGTCTATCTGAGTCTGCCCATGCAAAAGGTGCATCCCGAGGGCGAGTGCGACCCCGATATGCTCGCACGTTTCGTCCGTGTTTCATCCGATGAAGAAGATGATGAAGACGGGCAAGAGGAATTTGAATAAAGAAAACAGTTTAACAGAATAAAAAAATGGCACATCCTAAACACAGAATCTCTAAACAGAGAAGAGATAAGAGAAGAACTCATTACAAGGCGGTTGCTCCCACTGTTTCGACCTGCTCGAACTGCGGTGCCGCTGTGCTCTATCACCGTGTATGTCCCGAGTGCGGATACTATCGCGGCAAGCAAACCACAGCCGAAAAAGAGTAAGTGAAAGCGCGGTGTAAACGCACCGCTCCTTTCGGCGGTCGCCCCGGAGCGGCCGCTTGTAACAAATTAACCTGTTTCCCGTATGAGAATTGGTATTGACGCGATGGGCGGCGATTTCGCCCCCGAGGCGGTTGTCTCAGGCACGATAGCGGCAGCCGGGCAAATCTCTCCCGACACCACCATCGTTCTTTACGGCGACCGTAAAGCCATAGAGGCGCTTTTCGAGGCAGGCGGCGGCATGCCGCCGTGTGTTGAGATAGTTAACACCACAGAGGTGATTGCAATGAACGAACATCCGGCTCAGGCATTCACCAAGAAAAGCGACTCCAGCATCGCCGTTGGCTTCAAAGATCTTAAGAAGGGCACTATAGACGGGTTCGCATCGGCAGGCAGCACCGGCGCCATGATGGTGGGCTGCACGTTGGTTTCACGAACCATACCGGGAGTCATACGCCCCTCCATAGGCACTGGGCTTGTCACCTCCAAAGGGGGCAAGGTGATGCTTTTGGACGTGGGTTTGAACATCGACTGTAAGCCCGACGTGCTTTATCAATACGGTATTCTCGGCTCTGTTTACGCACGTGTCATGTTCGGCATCGACAATCCGCGCGTGGCATTGCTCAATATCGGCGAAGAGCCCGGCAAGGGCAACGCCACAAGCAAAGAGGCGCATCAGCTCATGGCCGAAAGCGCCGACTTCAACTTCGTTGGCAATGTCGAGAGCAAGCATATCTTTACGGGAGAGGTGGCCGACGTGATCGTTTGCGACGGTTTCGTGGGTAACGTGGTGCTCAAAGAGGCCGAGGGTATGTATGCGTTGTTTGCGCACATGTTGCCCGAGGACAACAACGTCATGCGCGGTTTGAACTATGAGTACGAGGGCGGTACCCCTGTGCTCGGCGTCAACCACTGCGTCGTGATAGGGCACGGTTGCTCGACGCCTCTGGCGATAACCAATATGATATTGTCCACAGAGAAAAATATCGCTCTCGGGTTAGTTGGCAAATTCAAAGAAGCATTCGTTTGATGAAAAATATAACAGCAGCCATAACTGGCGTGGGCGGTTACCTGCCCGATTATATCCTCGACAACGAGGAACTTAGCCGAATGGTCGACACCACCGACGAGTGGATAATGACACGAATTGGCATAAAAACGCGTCATATACTTAAAGGTGATGGCAAAGGCACTTCCGTTATGGCGGCAGAGGCGGTCAAAGATCTTCTCGAGAAGACCAATACCGATCCTTTGAGCATTGACCTTATCATCTGCGCAACGGTTACCCCCGACATGCACTTCCCCTCAACTGCCAATATCGTGGCGTATCAGACGGGGTTGGTCAACGCCTTTGCATTCGATATGAGTGCTGCCTGCAGCGGCTTCCTTTTCGGTATGCAGACGGCAACCGCCTATATCGAGAGCGGCCGTTACAAAAAGGTGATACTTGTGGGTGCCGACAAAATGTCATCCATCGTCGATTACACCGACCGCAAGACGTGTCCCATCTTCGGTGACGGCGCCGGGGCGGTGCTTTTTGAGCCCAACACCGAGGGCAACGGTCTTATCGACTCGCTCTTGCACTCCGACGGCTCGGGTGCGCAACACCTCTATATGAAAGCCGGCGGTTCGGCCTATCCTCCCTCTATCGAGACGGTGGAAAACAAATGGCACACTATCCATCAGGAGGGCCAGGCTGTGTTCAAGGCGGCGGTATCCAACATGGCCGACACGGCAGTCGAGCTGATGGAGCGCAACAAGCTCGGCAGCGACGACGTGCGCTTCCTCGTGCCTCACCAGGCCAATATGCGTATCATCGACGCAACGGCCGCTCGTATGGGCCTGAGCCGTGAGAAATGTATGATCAACATCGACCGTTACGGCAACACCACTGCGGCAACCCTGCCCCTCTGTCTGTGGGATTACGAAGGACGCCTCAAAAAGGGCGACAACCTCGTGTTCGCAGCTTTCGGCGGCGGATTCACCTGGGGTGCGATATACCTCAAATGGGCTTACGACGGCGATACAATGAAGAAATAAAAGGGAGTGTTTCTCCCCTTTAAGGCTCTATAGTTCAAGGGATAGAACAAGGGTTTCCTAAACCCTAGATTCGCGTTCGAGTCGCGGTGGAGCTACAATGAGGGTTGGTTTTCAGGTAAAACCAACCCTCATTTTGTCTTTTGGCACTGCCGTTTTGATTTGCTGAAACTGCCTCCCCCGGAAGGGCCGCCGGAGGCAGTTCCCGCAAATCAAAACGGCAG
>CAMRVW010000112.1 GCA_947054185.1 uncultured Rikenellaceae bacterium
TGTCGCCGGTGACATCGTCGGTGTCGCAATAGAGGTTGATATCAACCCTTATAACCTGAGAAAAGCTGTCTAACTTATCGGAGAGGTTGACCTTTTGGGTGGCATACTTGCCGTCGCCGGTGCGACAGGTGAGCGTGAGCACGTTACCCTGGGTGCCGTCGAAACCGAGATAGTAACCGCGGGCCAAGAAGTGATAGTCTTGAAGTTGGTTCATCGACATCTCTGCCGTTGCCGTATGGTCTTTCAGCACATCGTCGGAATAGACGTCATAGGCCGTATAGACATTATTGAGTGACATGTCGCACGAGGTGATGCCGCTATAGTTTTCGCCCAGTTTCACATTTATCTCAACCACGGTAAAGCGGGCTTTCATCATGTGACTGAAGCCGCCGGTGTTGAAATAATTGGTTTTGAAAGGCTGGGTCGGCTCAGAGGTATAAAGCTCGGTGGTGGGCTTGATTTTGCCGTTGGCATCTTCGGGTATCACAAAGCGGGTCTCGCGATAGTTCTCGAGGTTTTCTATTGTCATAGAGCCGTCCTTGAAGTAATAGCCATAAGCAACATAGGCACCGTTACGCACTGTGTCGGTGTAATAACCCGACGAGACACGGTGTGTGAACTGATAGTTGCCGAGGGTGTCGCGATAGACTATATCGCACGTCTTGGGCGACGGCACTGTCGATATCATATCCCACGAGGTGGTGATTCTGACAAGGGAGTCTGCCCCGGTAAGCGGCTCATGAAGCTTATCGCAAGAGAAGGCCATCATCAACACCGCCGGTAAGATATAAACGAATTTCGTTTTCATTATAAACATAATTTATTCAATTTTTTTATCCACGAGAGGCTCTCACCACTCTTTGTCTTCAATAAAGAGGCAAGCCTCTTAACAATATTCAATACACAGTCGGAAAGTGTATTTCCGGCTTTTAATCAGAGGTCATCCGGTTGTTGCCAACACGGTGGGTACATCGGTTTTTTGCCGGCTGCCTTACGGCGGGACGGCGGGTTATTGCGTCAAGCGCGCGGGGCGATTGACGGTTGCTTTGACGCGGTTTTAAGGCGCGTCAGGGGTTTGCCGGCTGCCTTGCGGCGGAACGGCGGGTTATTGCGTCAAACGCGCGGGGCGATTGACTTGTGCAAGGAGGTGTAAGGTCCACTCCCCTGCCGTTGATATTATTTGCCTTGTCACCGAGCCTATGCGGCCCAATGGGTGCGGCTATAATGTTTGTAATAGTTTTTTCATCGTTTTTAGATACCAGAGTGTCAATCTCACAGGCATTCAAACCTTTGTGATAGAGAGTTCCGTTATGGCAGAGCCTTTTACGGCCCTGCCCAATTTACGGAATCATTAACCCTCTTAATCTGTTATCAACAAATTTGGCATCTTTTTTGAATAAATTTAAATATTGCTTTTTAATCTCTTTTCGGCGTCGGACACGTAAGGCGCCCTCTGCTTCTAATGCCTCTCATCCGTTACCGGACATGAGACCGTTTGTCATAAATAATAGCTTTAATATTGCATCGTTTCGGTCGCCCGATGGCGATGCGCTTTTTAATATTTTATAATTTATATATTCTTTATCTTCCTTAGAACTTGAACACCAAACTGATAGATCCTTTGGTCGGCCCCACGTAATTGGTTACGCGGGTGCGATTATAGATAAATGTCGGGTCTTTCAAGTTACTATAATTTATATACTCATCATTTTCAACTCTCAGGTATCCCACCGCAATGGCGAACTCGACATTGAAGTGACGCGACACCTCGACAGAGTAACCGTACAACAGACCGCCACCGTAAACAACACCCTGGTCGCCTGTGCCGGGAACACCCCGGTCGTTGAGTCGGAAGTTGTACTTACCCCAACCACCGTTCAGGCCTAAGAAGTGACCTCCGCTCGATGAGTCGAACCAGTAACGGTACTCGCCAGTGGCCATATTGACGCCATAACGCCAGTCTTTCTTGTTGTTAATCAGCTTCCAGTCTGAATAACCGCCCTCGATGCCTATCGAATGTTTACGACCCATATAGACCTCGAAAGCAAGGTTGGGAGTGAGAGCACACCAGTAAAGCAGGTTTGTTTTGAACGAGACACTCGGCGTTTCGGTTGAGAATGTACGTTTTTTCTGCTGCTCATAATACTGAGGCTGTTGTTGCTCGTATTTAGGCTGTTGCTCAGTGACATCCGTTATGGTCTTGTCAGTTGTATGAGTGACGTTTTCGGTGTACTGCTTGTTTTTACTCTTTTTCTTGTCTTTTTTCTTGTCTTTCTTGTTCTTTTTCTTCTTGCCTTTGTCTTTATCGGCATCGGTGCCATTACCGTCGGCGTCGACCTGAGCGTTGTCGCCATTTTTTTCGCCGTCGACATTCTGGCTCTTGTAATATTCCGAGTTCCACGGCTCTTCACCGTATTTTTTGTCGTCGGCAAGGTCGTCTTTGCCTATGTTGTATATGTTCCAGACATTGCCCTGTCCGGTTTGGTTGTCTTCTCGTTTGTCGTAACCTTCATTGCGGCCATAGGGATCACGGATGTAATATGCGTAATCTATGGTGTCGCCGGGAATTGTCACCTTGGTGCTGACAGTGTCGGCAATCCGGTGGAACACTGTTTCATCCACACGGAAGTCTATTCGCCAATAGACGCGTCGCAACTGCGGATAGAGGTTATTGAGCAGATAGCGATAGGTGCGGCCTCCGTTTATCTTGGCCAACTCGGCATCTCGCGCATCGGGCTCATAAACAAAATCTATAACATCAAAGATCCTGTATTTCTCTTCGTCCCGCAAGAAGGGGTCTTCCTCCACAAGGGTTGCAAGACCGCTCCAGTCTTCGGGGACGGAACTTATCTCAAACTCGGTATTATAGGTGAAGTAATCGCTGTAAGCATATCGCATGTAATCAATCATGGATTGTGCTCGCTCGACAGATAGTTTTTCATTAAGAGAATATCGACCCTCGGGAGAACCGAAACCTGTGATTACCACTCTGGTGATCTCGACATCGTCTTCGCTTCTTATAAGATCGAGGTTTTCGCGTATCTTAGCCAACTCGGTGCGGTTCATACCGAAGCCGGGCTCGATGCGAGAACGACCGACGGGAAACTGAATGAAAGCTGTACCCTCTCTGTAATAAGAATTTACGCTTGCCGAATCTCTCAACGTAACGTCTTCTATGATCTCGGTGCGCGCTCTGCGATATTGAGCGCCTGCCTCGTTCATAAACGGCAGGGTCACTGTCAGCAGAAGACCGAACAAAACTATTTTCTTTACTCCTCCAAGCATTACCCTTATTGTTTTTAAAGGCAAAACCAAAAAGAAATCGGGGGAAATAAGACTTAAAGTCTCGGGGAAGATGACAACCCAACGTTGCCGCTTGAACACTTTTTAAATCTGTCGTTACCGACAAAACCTCTTAAATACCCTCTTTTATCATTGATTTTGGTTACCCTTAATAACCTAAACCACGGCTATTACGTTAATTAATAAAAATATTTATCTGTTTGCTTAAATAAATCGTATTCTCTCGGAACACTTTGCAAAGATATGCCTTTGCTTTTTAACTTCCAAGAAAAAATTAATTTATTTTTAATTTTCCTTCTTTTTTCGCAATTCAAGGGGGTTAACCCTATCTTTACATCGCAAAGGTAGACATTTTCCATTAAATAGCAAATTTTTCAAAAGATTTTTAATATTTTTTAACATTTTTTCAGGACAACCCTTACGTAAAACCGGCCAAAACGGCCTTGAACGCAGTGTTCGCCTATTTATTGTATGGCCCGGCGATATCGGGCAATAACACAACAATCCCCTATATTTACACATACTGTTAAAAAACAATACTTTCAGTGCATTTTTGTTGATTTATCACACATACATTCGAACTCTATATATAAGAGGTATATGGCCAACCGTGGGGCGTGTGCGTAAGCCAACAGGCGCACATGACATCAAGGTGCCCGACCATGCGTGGGACGGTTTGCGCAAGTCATTATAAATAGTTATATTTGCGGGATATTTAAAAGCAAAAAAGATGATTTCAAGGCGACTTTTACGCATACTTGCCGTAAAGGCTCTTTTCCAGTATGGCATTGAGGGTGGATCGGCAAACACGGCTCTGAGGATGCTCAATTTCAGCATTTACAAATCGTATGAGCTTTATTTCATGTTGCTCGACCTTATGGTGGCCGTATCGGCAGAGGTGGAGGTGGTTTTGAATCAGCGAAAAAACAAGCTCAGACCCACAGAGGAGGATCTCAACCCATCCATGAGGTTGCCGCACAACAAGGTGGTGGCGCAGATAAGAGAGAGCAAGGCTTTTGCCGACTTCAAGGCCAAGAACGACATATCGTGGGCAGAGCATGGCGAGGTGGTGCGCAGAATGGCGTTAAATGTTTTGGAATCCGATATTTATGCCAAGTATATAAAATCGCCGGAGAGTTATGAGTCCGACAGGGATTTCGTGTGCGAGTTTTACCTCGGCTTCATAGAAGATTTCGAGATGCTTTATGAGGCATTGGAAGAGATGTCGGCATATTGGGCCGATCAGATAGAATATTTCACGTCGTTTGTGATCAAGACCATAAGAGCATGCAGGCAGACAGATGCCGACCTGCCCCTTTTCCCCATGTACAAAGACAGCTCCGATGCCGACTTCGTGAAAAAGCTGGTCACCGCCGCCGTGGACAACAACGACAGGTATATGGGGTACATCAAAGAGGTGACCCAGAAATGGAACCCCGAGCGAATCGCTTACATGGACCGCATAATAATATTGCTCGGCATTTCGGAGATGGACAATTTCAGCGACATACCTATCAAAGTGACTCTGGACGAGTATATCGAGATATCGAAATATTACAGCACCACAGGCAGCAGCGTCTATGTAAACGGCATGTTGGATAAGATTGCTTCGATAGTGGGGAGATCGTAAGGCCCGACAGTAAGGGGCTGGTTTACAGGCGTGGCAAGAGGGGGCTGACCGGAAGGATGTCAGGTTTGGGAGGCGTGGTTGAGTGTGTGCAACAACGTCTTCAGTGATAGGCAATAACGGGTCGATTTTTTCGTTTAGCATATATTATGAAAAGATATTTGATTGTCGGGGCGTTGTTTTTGATGGCCTCGTGTGCCGGACAAAACGGCGGGAAGGCGGCTGCCAATGTTGAGCCGCAGAGTGTGGTCAAGACAGAGGCGGTCGGTCGCAGTTTCGACCTTACGCCGGGCGACAAACTGATTCCCACCAAGTTAGGGGAGATAGACTTAGGGCGGATGCGGGCCGGCGAGGTGTTGCGCTGCGACTTTTCGCTGGTGAACAAATGCGGCAAACCCATTGTGATACTTGAGGTTAAGGGGTCGTGCGGGTGTGTCGGCCTGGACACCGACTTAAAGCCCTTTGCCGACGGACAGAGCAAAACCGTAAAGATGTCTTACGACTCCAAAGGCAAAGAGGGACGCCAGTTGGCAATAGTAACGATAAAGACCTCGGCAGGAGATTACAAGATTGAGTTAAAAGGCGACGTGAGGAACGATTAGTTTGGCCATCTAAAATTTTGCCGGTGCCAAGGCCCATAACGGCATGCGATTTGTGCAGACGGCAAGGGGTCGATAATGTTCTTTTAAGGATGGCTCGCAAGAAAATATCTGAGGCGGAGAATGGCGTAAGGGCGTTTTTAGCGAGGCTCAAAGGAAACATTTGATGTAAGTATTCTTCAAGGGGCGTTTTTTGCAAGCATAAACATACCCGGCGGAGACAAGCCTGCAATGGAGAAAACAACAAATTAAATAACAACGGCTTAACGGCCACAATAAAACAAAAACTATGACTATTTTAACACTTCTGATGGGCGGTACGGCCGGTGGCTCGAACGCAAGCGGCGGCGACATGACGTCGTTTATTTTGATGATGGTATTGATCTTTGTGGTGATGTATTTCCTTATGATACGTCCGCAACAGAAACGCCAGAAAGAGCTTAACAAATTTCGCGAGAGCCTGACGGACGGCTCAAAAGTCATCACAGCAGGTGGCATTTACGGCACAGTGCGCAAGATTGAGGGTAACATCGTTCATTTAGAGGTGGCTAAAGGCGTCGAGATAAAGATAGACCGTTCTATGATAATGAACGACAACTCTGACATGGGCAAATAACAATCAGAGGCTGTTATAATTTTGATCGTCCGAAACATTTTGCGGTTTCGGACGATTTTTTTTATGTCTGCACAATAGGTTGGGGGGTGTTTGTTTGTGTTGCGGTTTGTGTTGCGGTTTTTATTCCTGTTTTGATCAGACAGATAATCAGCCTCGAATATTTGCTTTTATATTCGGCTTATTCGTACTTTAACCTTACGGTTTGTAAGATACTCCGCCTCGGACAAGCAAATAAAATTTGCTCGCCTCTCGGCTTATTCGTATCTTTGAGCGTTTTTTAATGATAGCCGAGTGAAAAAGTTTTTTTCCCTTCTGAAAGATCCGGCTTTATTGATGTTCATATCAATAGCCGCTGTCATGTGGTACCTTAACCACCTGAATGCCATTTACATGAACGACATAAACGTGCCCATAAAGGTGCGCGGCATGGCGGGGGTCGACAAAAGCAACCCCGACGGTTCGTTCGATGTGGTGTGTCAGGTGCGCGCCAACGGGTACACTCTCATGTTGATGAACCTATTTCCCGGTTAT
>CAMRVW010000113.1 GCA_947054185.1 uncultured Rikenellaceae bacterium
CCTGCCGCGACAAAAAACAGCTAAGACAAAAAAGGCGCAAACTATAATACGACGCAGTATGTCTTTAGGTTTGCCCGATTGCATCGAGAACGTGATTTTGGCCTGACGGAGCCACGGGCCGAGCCTAGGGGCCAAGGCGGGGAGGTGATGCGCGGTGGCGGGGAGGTGATGCGCGGTGGCGGGGAGGTGATGCGCGGTGGCGGGGTGCCTTAGTCACTGCGGATATAATATTGCTCTGCAGTGTACGGGCCTCCGCGGGGGAGGGTCGGCCCGTTGCGGCCTCATTCTTCGGCCGCCCTGCCGGAACTAGAACTTGCCACAACAAAAGCCTGCCGCTGCGGAAAGCCATGCGGGACGAGAACTTGCCGCAACAAAAGCCTGCCGGTACGAAAAGCCTGCCGGTACGGAAAGCCTGTCTGAACAAAAGCATGACGGCGGAAAGTTGCCCAGACGTAAGCATGCCCCACAAAAATCTGCCAATCATCGCGCACCGACAGACAATAACAACATTAAAAGTGAAGAGGAGTGCGAAGAGTGTATAATGAATAGGAGGCAAACAGGCTGCCGGCAGGGGCAAAAACGGTATTGTCGGTCGTTTTAGTGAAATTTTGATTGTATTTCATTCAGTTTCTTTGTATATTTGTCACCGAACAAATGGACCGTTTAGGGCGGTCTGCGGTAATAAAAGCCTGTTATGTACGACTATATATCCGGTCGAATAGAAGAATTAAACCCCGCCTCCGTTGTCGTGGAGTGTGGCGGGATAGGATACATCCTTAATATTTCCCTGCTAAGTTACGAAGAGCTGGAGGGGAAAACAGAATCTAAAATTTATACGCACCAATATCTCGTGCGAGACGATCTGCCGGTGCTTTACGGTTTTACCACCAAGCGCGAGCGTGAGTTGTTCCGCATGTTGACAGGGGTGTCGGGAGTGGGTGGAGGCACCGCACGCATGGTGCTGTCGACATATACGCCGTCGGAGCTCAAGCAGATAATATCGGGCGGCAATGTAATGATCCTCAAGAAAGTAAAGGGGTTGGGCGCGAAAACCGCCGAGAAGATAATAGTGGAGTTGCGCGACAAGATAATAGCCATAGACTCATCGCAGACGGGCGGTCATATATTGGCAGGCTCTGAGACGGTGACGTCTGAGACATACGACGAGGCTCTGAAAGCCCTCATCTTGCTCGGATTTAACAAGGCCGCCTCAGACAAAGCCATAAAACAGATATTGAAAGAGTCGCCCGAGGCCAAGATTGAAGAGGTTATCAGGCTGGCTCTTAAAATGTTGTAACAGATACTGCGGTTTGAGCCCGACAGAGGCAGCCGCATTTTAATACAAGTAAAACCGAACCTGAACAATATGGACCCTCTATTTACGGTAATTTTAGTGGTTTTGGCCGCACTTGCGGTGTCTGACCTCATTGTGGGCGTATCGAACGACGCAACCAACTTTCTCAACTCGGCCATAGGCTCGAAGGTGGCGCCGCGTTATGTTATCATGACGGTGGCGTCGGTGGGCATAATACTCGGGTCGTTGTTTTCGAGCGGCATGATGGAGGTGGCTCGAAGCGGCGTCTTCTTCCCGCAGATGTTCACATTCAAAGATGTGATGATATTGTTTTTGGCAGTGATGCTCACCGATGTGATACTGCTCGACCTGTTCAACACATTCGGCCTGCCCACGTCGACGACGGTATCGCTGGTGTTCGAGCTGTTGGGATCGGCAGTGGCGGTGGCCTCGATGAAGATTTGGACAGGAGCCGAGGGAGCCACCAAACTGTCGGAGTATATCAATGCCACGGGAGCTTTAGGTATAATATCGGGCATATTGCTGTCGGTGGTGATAGCCTTTGTGTGCGGCAGTGTGGTCATGTATATAACGCGCGTGGTATTCTCGTTCCGTTATCACAAGTCGTTCAGATATTTCGGTGCGATATGGTGCGGGCTGGCTCTGACGGCGATATCTTATTTCGCCATATTCAAAGGCCTCAAGGGTACGACGATAATAACTCCCGAGACGCTTGACATGCTGTCGCAGAATATATGGAAGGCTGTGGGAGTATCTATAGTGGGATGGACCCTGATAATGGCAACGGTGCAACATCTGCTGAAGGTCAACATATTGAAGATAACGGTGCTGGCGGGTACTTTTTCGTTGGCATTGGCATTTGCAGGCAATGACCTTGTCAACTTCATAGGCGTATTCATGGCCGGATATGACTCTTACAACATAGCGTCGCAGACGGGTGACATCAACATGGCCATGGGCGATCTGACAAAGCCGGTGCAGGCCAACATGACGATACTTTTCATTGCCGGTGCGGTCATGACCATGACATTATGGTTTTCAAAAAAGGCGCGCAATGTGACCGAAACAGAGGTTAACCTGGCCCGCCAGGAGTCGTCGGGGGCCGAGAGATTCGGCTCGACACTGGTGTCGCGAGGCATTGTAAGGTGGGCGTTGGATGTCAACAAGAAGATAGCCAAGATAACGCCGCGCCATGTTCAGAGATATCTCAACAGCCGCTTCATACCATCGAGGAACGACAACGAAGGGGCGTCGTTCGACCTTATAAGGGCGACGGTAAACCTAACGGTGGCATCGCTTCTGATATCGACGGCCACATCGTTCAAGCTGCCGTTGTCGACCACCTATGTGACATTCATGGTGGCGATGGGCTCGTCGTTGTCTGACAGGGCGTGGGGACGCGAGTCGGCCGTATATCGCATAACAGGTGTGCTGACGGTGATTTCGGGATGGTTCCTGACGGCGTTCATAGCCTTTACAGTGGCTTTCGCCGTGGCGTTGCTGCTGTCGGCGGGTGGCACCATAGCCATTGCGGCAATGACAATATTGTGTGCATTCCTGTTGATACAGAGCAACATATTGAACAAGAAGCATGCCGACAGCAAAAAGGAGGAGGCCGGCATGTTGCCCATGTTTGACAAGGACATAATAGATGCCTGCCGCAAGGAGGTGTGTCAGACGATGCAGCAGGTGATGAGCGTATATGACAACACCCTGACAGGCATATTCACCGAGGATCGCAAATTGCTCAAGAGCATGGTACGAGAGGCGGAGGCGCTTTACGAGGAGGCGCACAAGCGTAAGTATGCCGTGTACAACACTCTCTCGACATTGAGCGAGAATTACATAAGCACGGGTCACTATTACGTGCAAGTGGTTGACTATGTGAACGAGGTGACCAAGGCATTGGTGCACATAACAAGGCCCGGGTTTGACCACATAGACAACAACCACTCGGGATTTTCAAAGGAGCAGATAAACGACCTCAAGGAGATAGAAGAGAAGGTATCCATAATATACGGCATGATAAACCACATGCTCAAAGAGGACGATTACAGCAAGATAGATCAGACTCTGCTTTTGAGAGACTCTCTGTTTGAGGAGTTTGCACAGGTGATAAAACGTCAGATAGCGCGCATCAAGACAGGCGACACATCAACACGCACCAGCATGCTCTATCTCGATATAATAAGCGAGACCAAGACCATGATTTTGCAATCGCGCAATCTGCTCAAAGCGCAGAAACATTTTGTATCTAAATAAATTTTCTTACCTTTGACTCGTTTTGTCACCCTCTCTGTCAACTGCCGCACGAAGTGATCGGAGGCTTTGAGGGGGAGTCGTCCGAGGGAGCGGGAGGCTTTAATGTGGGAGTGGGCCCGGGGACAGGAAGGTTTGCATGGAGAGTCATACAAGGGAGGCGGAAAGTTTTGAATGGAGCCGTAAGAAATACCGGTGGCTTTGAAGCGACTGACTTCGAGAGAGGCATTGTTTTTAGTGGCGGATGCTTTAGGGGGATGAGAAGATTTTGGGGAGTCGGAGGTTTGGGTGGCAGAAGGCTTTTTGGGGGCGTTATCCGCATTACGGAAGGCTGCAAGTGCTTCAGAAGCGATATGGGGTGAATTTCCAGGGCCTGACCGCAACTATTTTCAGGATGACGGGCTCTGAGGTTTCAGAGCATGGCGCTTAAGGCTGTGCCCGCCGGAAGGCTCAGAGGATTGTTTGATTATAATTTTTTAAAACCATACAGAAAATGAAATTACTTGAAGGCAAAGTCGCTATTGTGACAGGCGGTGCTCGTGGCATCGGTAAGGCTATCTCTTTATGTTTTGCCAGCGAAGGTGCGAACGTTGTTTTCACCGACCTGAGAGAGGACGACAACTTTAAGAATACCGAAAAAGAGTTGCAGTCATACGGTGTCAAGGCTAAAGGTTATATTTCTGACGCCAGCGATTTCGCTCAGTCGGTTGAGTTTATCGACACGGTGGCCAAAGACTTCGGTCGCATCGATGTTTTGGTGAACAATGCGGGCATAACCCGCGACTCTCTTTTGTTGCGCATGAGCGAGGAGCAATGGGATTTGGTGCTCAAAGTCAACCTCAAATCGGTGTTCAACCTCACCAAGGCCGTGCAGAAATATATGCTTAAGACCGGCGGTTCGATAATCAACATGAGCTCTGTGGTGGGCGTATCGGGTAATGCAGGTCAGAGCAACTATTCGGCATCAAAAGCAGGTATCATCGGTTTCACCAAATCCATCGCTCAGGAGTTGGGTTCGCGCGGCGTACGCTCGAACGCGATAGCTCCCGGTTTCATCATAACCGACATGACCGGAGCACTGCCCGAGAGCGTACGTGAAGAGTGGGCAAAGAAGATTCCCCTGCGTCGCGGCGGCACCCCCGAAGATATTGCCAAAGTGGCATTGTTCCTTGCATCAGACCTTTCGGCTTATGTGACCGGACAGGTTATCAACGTCTGCGGCGGCATGAACTGCTAACAGATTACCGTCAAAAAAAGGTCCAATGTTTGCATTGGACCTTTTTTGATTTTTAGGGAGAGGTGTCGATTCGAGGGTCAGGTTTGGCTTTGGAGATTCTTTGTGGGGAGTTTGAGAGGATTTATTTGGGTTCGGCTTGGTGGAGGATTTGGGGGCTTTTCGGGAAGGGCTTTGAGGGATTCTTTTAAGGCGCTTGGGGACTTGGTCTCTTTAAGGGTTGTAAAAAGCGGCTAACGATAAAACAGGTTGCTATGTTTAAATTGGTTATTGCATCTTTGCTTATATTGATGATTGTGGCAGACGTATATATTTATAGTCGTTATATAAGGTCTGCAAGGCGTTGGGTGAAGTGTTTGTGGTGGCTGCCATTGGCCTTGGTGGTGGCATGGTTGGCATACATGGCGTTTCCGCATGTGATGGGCAGGCTCGACGGGTTGGTCGTGATATTCTTCCTGTGCATGGTATCGGCAAAAGTGATATTCATGTTGTTTTCGATAACAGGGTCGTGCATAAGGCCGTTAAGGCGCTTTTTCATCGGGGCAGGGATTACGGTGGCATCGGTGATGGTCGCAATGGTGGCATATGCCTGTTTTATAGGTACGAGAAAGTTTGTCACAAAGACCGTGGTGGTGGAATCGGCAGATTTGCCGCAGGCGTTTGACGGTTACAGGATAGTTCATTTCTCTGACATGCACATAGGTTCGTGGAGAAGTGAGCCGGAGATGGTGGACAGCATTGTGGCTCTGATTAACCGTCAGAAGGCCGACATGGTGTTGTTTACAGGCGACCTGGTCAACAGCACATCGTCGGAGTTGGATGGGTTCGGTCCGGTGCTTGCCACGGTAAAGGGACGGGACGGCGTCTTTTCGGTGTTGGGCAATCATGACTATTGCGACTATCACCATTGGCCGACAGAGCAGCAGAGGCTTGCCGATGTGGAGGCTGTTAAATCGTTTCAGCGCGCCATTGGATGGAGATTGCTCAACAATGAGAACGTAACCATAAGGCGCGGGCTTGACAGCATTGTCCTGATAGGCGTCGAGAACTGGGGCGAGCCTCCTTTCCCCCGCCATGGCGATATTGGCATCGCGTCGGAGGGCGTCGACAGTGTGGCTTACAAGATTTTGATGACGCACAATCCGCGTCACTGGCTCAGCAGCGTGAAAGACAACGGCTCCAACGACATTGACCTCACCCTGTCGGGACACACTCACGCAATGCAGCTGCGCATAGCCGGGTACTCCCCTGCCGCAATGCGTTATCCTCAATGGGGAGGTTTATATCGTGTCGGCAAAAAAGCAATACATGTAAACCCGGGTGTCGGTCAGATAGTCCCTTTCCGATTCGGAGCCTGGCCGGAAGTATCCGTAATAACACTAAAGCGGGCGGAGTGACGGTCTCGGTTTGCCGAAACGGCCGTGATTTGCGGAACTGCCGTTTAAGGTTTGCGGGAACTGCCTCCGGCGGCCCTTCCGGGGGAGGGGTCACGGACCCCGTTTTGATATTTTTGAGGACAAACTAAGAACAGAAGTACGAGAAATAGATGTAAAGGTGTTTCGACTGGGGTCTCACACCTTTACATCTATTTCTCGTTTTCGGCCCCGGGGATTGAGTTCCTAAAAGGATGTCAAACATGGGCCATGTCTCTCGACGGAAAGGGTGTGGAGGCAGGGCGGAAAACAATAAGGCAGGTGGACAGCAACCACCTGCATGACGGAGAGCGGGCCGGAGACTGCGGAGGGCAAGGCGGGGAGGTAATGGACGGTGGGAGTGATTAGGCGGGCGGCGAGGTCTTGGAATGCTCTGCGGGGTGCGGCCCTCCGTGGGGGGATTTCCTGCCCACCGCGAGGTGCG
>CAMRVW010000114.1 GCA_947054185.1 uncultured Rikenellaceae bacterium
TCGGCCCGAAGCTCCTCCACGCCAAAGTCACGGCACCCCAACCAATCCAAGGTGCCCCCTGTCTGTTTTACACACCACGCCCTCGACCTCCACGCCGATGCGGCCGACCGCAGGTCGGCCCACACCCGAGGCCTGAGGGAACCGAAACCGCATACTTTTCCCTGTGCCGGGTTGAGGCACAAGGCCCGAGCGGCCCGAAGCCTCCCCAAAAGGAGACCCGTAATCAGCAGAGCAATATATAGTACAGTGATAATGCACATTCCACCGTCCATCTCCTCCCCGCCTTGCCCCCGCAGGCTCGGCCCGAAGCTCCGACAGGCTAAAAGTACGTTACAGATGAACCCGGAGCAAACCGCAGCTTGGTTCACTGCCTGTTAGTGAAATTGCGCAACCAACCCCCGCTTCATGTCTTTGGGCAGTAACGGAAACAAATGCCGACAAGGCAGTCGCTTTCCCGCAAACGTCAATACGACCCCCGCTAACACGTTTCCCAAAATAAAGCAAAGATTCACAAATGGAGTCAGTGACTTCGTTATAAGGAGATTAATGAGAGGCAGAGTCTCCTTGCGATGTCTTATCGGTGCAGGTGGTGCAGTTGTTGCTGCAAGAGGGGGTGCAACGGTCGGCCTCATCGTCGGGCAAGAGGCCAAGGGCGCGTTCCTCCTCGATGATTTCGGCGGTGGCGCACTTGAGTCCCCGTTTTTTCATTTCGTCGTTTTCGCCCACCTCGCCCTGTATGTGGTGACCCTTGCGTATAAGCGTTATAGAGAGCCCCAACATGAGCAGGGAGGTAAAAATTACTGCTATCAGTACTGTAATAAGTGTTGTCATAAATTAAAATTTTATACTAAGATACAAAACCCGATTGTCGTCCAAACCACTCCCGCCGGCAAACCGAACATTCGTCTTGGACACTTCCGCCTCAGCAGAAATTCTAAAGCCAAATCATTCCGTCTCAGTAACATAGTTATCCGTATCTGACTTAAGCCCAAACCACCCCCATCTCGGCAAAATTCACCAATCATCTTACTCGATAAATCCCCCTTCTTGGTTTTGCCTTCGCTTATTCGTATCTTTAACCTGTCGGTTTTAAGATACTCACGCTCGGCAGAATCAAACACTCGTTTGCTTTTGCGCTCGCTTATTCGTATCTTTGGCTATCGCCTTAGATACTCCGCCTCGGTCAACCAAATAAAATTTGCTTGCCTCTCGGCTTATTCGTATCTTTGAACGTTAATTGGTGGTGACTGTTTGTCCCCGCAAAGATATGCAAATTTCGCGCCCCGCCGAGCCTCTTGTCCCACAAAATCACAGGGACGGGAGCAAGAGGGGTGAAAAGCGACATATATGAAGATAGTTATTGCAGGAGCCGGTCAGGTTGGCAGCCACCTGGCCCGTATGCTCAGTGACGAGGTGCACGATATAGTGGTTATCGACGACGACCCCAAAAACATTGAAAATGTGAGCGGGTTTGCCGACATCATAACCATTACGGGCGACGCCACCACTTTCGAGGCGCTGGCCAAGGCCGAGGTGTCGAAAGCCAATCTGTTCATTGCGGTGGGGCCCATCGAGAGCAAGAACATCATAGCCGCGACTCTTGCCAAGCAATTGGGGGCCAAAAAGTCCATCGCCCGCATAGACAACGACGAATATCTGCGTCCCAACAACAACGAGATATTCATAAACATGGGCATAGACTATCTGTTTTACCCCGAGATGGTTGCCGCCGGCGAGGTGATAACCCTTCTGGGCAACACGGGTACCTCTGAATATGTCAACTTCTCGGGCGGCAAGCTGTCGTTGGTGGTGTTCAAGCTGGAATCGTCGTCGCCGCTCATAGACCACACACTGGCCGAGATGACCGCCCGCGCAGGCAAGATGAACTATCGCACGGTGGCCATATCGCGCAAGGGCAAGACCATTATACCCACCGGCTCCGACTCTTTCAAAGAGGACGACACCATATATATAATCACCGACCACAAGTCTATGAGCGAGTTGCTGGCGCTCTCGGGCCGGGACAATGTGAAGGTGCGCAACATGATGATATTGGGCGGCAGCAAGATAGGCCAGCGAGTGGCTCTGTCGCTTCAAAACCAGGTCAACGTCAAGCTGGTGGACTATAACGAAGAGAAAGCCCACAAGCTTGCCGAGATGCTCGACCACACGCTGGTCATAGCCGAAGACGGGCGCAACACCGAGGCCATGATAGAAGAGGATCTCGGGAGCATGGATGCCTTCGTGGCCGTTACAGGGCGCTCGGAGACCAACATACTGGCCGCCATGCTCGCCAAGAAGATGGGGGTCAAAAAAGTGATAGCCGAGATAGAGAACATAAACTATATATCGCTTGCCGAGAGCATGGGTATAGATACGGTCATAAACAAAAAGCTGACCACCGCCAGCAGCATCTTCCGTTTCACCATGAACACCGACGTTCAGGCCATCAAGTGCCTCAACGGGTGCGATGCCGAGGTGTTGGAGTTTATCGCCAAGCCCGACAGCCACATAACCAAGATGCCGTTGCGCGACGTGCACTTCACGGCAGGGGCCACAGTGGGCGGCGTGGTGCGCGGCGACAAGGTGTTCATAGCCACCGGCGATACCGAGATAAAGGCCTATGACAGGGTGGTGGTCTTCTCTCTGCCCGACGCCATATCGAAGATAGGACGCTTTTTCGAATAGACGTTTAAATATAGACCCTGCGATATTGTCTGCTGCGACAAGGACTAAGGCAAGAGGCCGGAGACACGCCGTAAGGCGTATGTGGCAAGGCCGATACGGCAAAGGTCACGCCGCAAAACGGAAAATACGACAACCGAAGGCCCGGAATGACGCAAGCAGGCAGGCTGAACAAGAGTAACAATATAAAGCAAAAAATAGAACCATGGCGACATTTGAAGTGAGAGGCGGACGCCCTTTGAGCGGCGAGATAACGCCTCAGGGAGCCAAGAACGAGGCATTGGAGGTGTTGTGCGCCGTTCTGCTCACCCCTGAAAAGGTGACAATATCCAACATACCCAACATAGTCGACGTTATGAAGCTCATAGAGCTGTTGGGCAAGAT
This sequence comes from uncultured Rikenellaceae bacterium, assembly GCA_947054185.1. GTDB lineage: Bacteria > Bacteroidota > Bacteroidia > Bacteroidales > Rikenellaceae > CASDZP01. Next base: position 3,070 of record CAMRVW010000114.1, read on the forward strand.
GGGTGTTGAGGTCGAGAAGATAGACCGCCACACCTATTCGTTCACGGCGCGTAACATAGACTGGAACTATATCGAGAGCGACGATTACCGCAGGAATATCGCCAAGTCGCGTGGCGCGGTGATGGTGCTGGGGCCGCTGCTGGCACGGTTCGGACGCGGTTATGCCCCCAAGCCCGGAGGCGACAAGATAGGCCGCCGCCGCCTGGACACCCACTTCATAGGCTTCGAGAAGCTCGGCGCGCGGTTCAGTTACGATGCGGGGGAGTCGCACTTCAAGGTTGAGGCCGACAAGCTCAAGGGCGCATACATGCTGCTCGACGAGGCGTCGGTCACCGGCACGGCCAACATAGTGATGGCTGCGGTGTTGGCAGAGGGCACCACCACCATATATAACGCCGCATGCGAGCCTTACATACAACAGCTCTGCCGCATGCTCTGCCGCATGGGCGCGCGCATAAGCGGCATAGGCTCCAACCTGCTGGTGATAGAGGGTGTCACCTCGTTGCACGGCACCGACCACCGTATGCTCCCCGACATGATAGAGGTGGGCAGCTTCATAGGCATGGCGGCCATGACACGCTCTGAGATAACCATAAAGGATGTGTCGTACGGCAACCTGGGCATCATACCCCAGCAGTTCGAGCGCATGGGCATCCTCTTCGAGCAGAGGGGCGACGATATATACATACCCGCCCGCGACAGTTACCAGATAGAGAGCTTTATAGACGGCTCCATCATGACCATTGCCGATGCTCCGTGGCCGGGCCTGACCCCCGACCTGTTGTCGGTGATGCTTGTGGTGGCCACACAGGCCAAGGGCACGGTGCTCATACACCAGAAGATGTTCGAGAGCCGCCTCTTCTTCGTCGACAAGCTCATAGACATGGGTGCACAGATAATATTGTGCGACCCTCACCGCGCCACCGTCATAGGCCACAACCACCAGATAAGGCTGCGTCCGTCGGTGATGTCGTCGCCCGACATACGTGCCGGCGTGGCCCTGCTCATAGCCGCCATGTCGGCCGACGGCAAGAGCGTCATACAGAACGTCGAGCAGATAGACCGCGGATATGAAGAGATAGACACGCGCCTGAATGCCTTGGGCGCCGACATACGCAGAATATAACATATTGAAGCCATGTTCGAAAATAAAACGATATACGAGGTAAACATACGTCAATACACCCCCGAAGGCACCTTCGCCGCCTTCTCGGAGCATCTGGAGCGGTTGCGTGACCTTGGAGTGGGTGTGTTGTGGTTCATGCCCATATATCCCATAGGGGTGCCCAATCGCAAAGGTACGCTCGGCAGCTATTACTCCATATCGGACTATAAGGGGGTCAACCCCGAGTTCGGCACGGCGGACGACTTCAGGGCGCTTGTCGACAAGGCCCACGCCATGGGCATGTACGTGCTGCTTGACATGGTGTGCAACCACACGGCCTGGGACAACGTATGGCTCAAAGAGGGGCACACCGACTGGTATGTCACCGACCGTGACGGCAATGTGGTATCGCCGTTCGACTGGACCGACACCGCCAAGCTCAATTACAGCAACCACTATATGAGGATGGCCATGATAGATGCCATGGAGTATTGGGTGACAGAGTTCGGTGTTGACGGCTTCCGCGAAGATATGGCGGGCCTTGTGCCGCTCGACTTCTGGCAGCAGGCCATAGAACACCTCCGCAGGCTTAAGCCCGACATATTCATGCTCGGCGAGGTTGAAGACCCGGCCTTCGACGGTGACGGGCTTTTCGACGCCACATACGCATGGGAGTTCGGTCACCTTATGGAGCGGGTGGCAGGCGGCAGATACGGGGCCGATGAGCTTCGGGCGCGCCTCGACTATGAGCGCGACACATTCCCTTCGCGTGCCGGACGACTGCGTTTCACCTCCAACCACGACGAAAACAGCTGGAGCGGCTCTGAGTATGAGCGCATGGGCGATGCGGCACATGCCATGGCGGCCCTTACGTTCGTTGTTCCCTCCATACCGCTCATATACTCGGGTCAGGAGGCAGGAGAGAGGCGGCGTATAGAGTTTTTCGACAAAGACCTGATAGACTGGAGCGGCCTTGAGGGCATGACAGCCTTTTACCGTCCGTTGTGTCGGCTCAAAAGCAGCCTGTCGGCCTTGCGCTCGGGCACGGAGTGTGCGCCGGTCGAGTACATATCGTCGTCGCAACCCGAAAATGTGCTGGCATTCAAGCGCAAAGACGGCACCTCCACCCTCATAGCCGTCTTTAACATGACGCCATACCACATACAGCCCGCCTTTTACGACGACGACTATACCGGCACATACAACAAGCTGTGGCACGGACCCACAGAGCTTTACGGCGGCAGATACGACCCGTTCGCACCGTGGGAGTTCAAGATATACTATAAATAAAAGTCCGCCCGGGTCAACCGCCCCACCAATCTTCCAATTACCCTCTTTATATGGGACGGGTCAGGCAATCTCTTGCCTGTGACTCGAACGGACTCTGATACAAAACCCTAAAAGATATCGCAACGCCGCCTTACGCCTCACCACTCGAGATAAAAGGCATGCGGCTGGTATGACAACACATCGGGTGTGTCGTGGTTTTTAAGCCATAACGGCTCTTTGAGCGAAAAGGCGACCTGCTCGGCAGGGCTTTTCTGCCCGAAGAAAGCGACAGCCTTTTCGAGCACGGCAAGCTCGCTTTTGGAGAAGGCGTCGCCATCTGTCGGGCATACACTCTCCAGGACGGTCGAATAGGAAGGTGCGCCTGCATCGTTTCCCACGCTCTCACGCACATGCACCAGGCCGCACAGACCCAGCATGCCCACTATCGTCTCCCAGCAATAGACTCTTATGCCGCAATCGGCGGTGGCTTCATAGACGATGCCCGTCACCGAACGGCAAGTGGTGCGGTAATGCGAAAAGTCGACATAGAAGAGTATGCGCGCCAACGACTCCATTGTCACCTTCATGCGGCTGCCCAGGTATGATATCACGGCCGTGAGCCGGTTGAAATCGAGTGTGCGGAAGCCGTTGAACTCGCTCGGACGGTTATATGCGTGGCAGAGCGACGACAAGAGCGACTTGACGCGTATCAGCGGGTCGCCCGACACGGCCTCGGAACGCCTCTTTAGCGTCTCATACTCGCTGTCGCTCAGTCGGTTGCGGGCAAGATCGAGATAGCTTGCAAACACCCATGCATCTTCAAGCGACAATATCATGCGCCCCAAGGCGGGTGCGGGAAGCTCTCCACGCTCATATTTCTTTATAGTGTTAGGACCCATGGAGAGTATTTCGCTGAGACGGTGAGGGGTCAGTCCATAACGTTCACGCAACGCTATGATCTCCTCGGGGAACGGCAATCCGTATTTCTGACGATAAAGGTTTTCGGCTTGCATGAGATTTATG
>CAMRVW010000115.1 GCA_947054185.1 uncultured Rikenellaceae bacterium
CTGTTCCAGGCCACATTGATGCCCCACTGATAGAACTTACCGTGTGACTCCGCACGAGTACCACTGCACTGTGACGGCAGTTTGGTGGCAAAGGTGGCGCCGCCCGATGCCTGTTTGGGGTTGGCAAGATGAGGTACCTTTCTATGATTTATTGTGTCGGCAGTTTTTCCGCACCGGCAGTACGACCGAGGCACAAGGCCTGGGCGCCCCCTCACCTGCTCACCCGCCGCACACCTTTTATGACTTGCAACTTGTGTATCACGCTGTCGAGCATGGCCACACTCCTCACCTCGACTGTCAGCTGCATGGTGACCATGCCGTCGCCATAATCCATCTTCATGCCTCTGAGAGCCACCCCGAGAGCCTTGAGCTCCTGCCTTACGGCATGCTCCAACCCCATGACGTCATCACACACGAGCACCACCTGCGCCGAGAATAGAGAGCCACCCGAACGTTCATCGCTCCACGCGGCCTCAAGCACTCTGTAAGGGAAACGCCGACATAACACCTCGCCGTTACGACAATCCTTGCGATGCACCGTTATGCCCCCATGCACCGTCACAAAGGCAAAAATATCATCACCGTATATGGGAGTGCAACACTTGCCGAGCTTGTACTCCACATCGCGCAAATTCTCGCTTATTATAAGACAGTCATCGGCCCTTGCCGACTGACGTTCCTTGGGGGCACCACGCTCCTCGGTGTGACGCACCACGTTGTCGCCTGCCAGATGACGCGACAACACATCCTTAATGTCACCGAGAGCAATCCTCTCGTCGGCCACGGCAGCATAAAGCTCTATCACCGTCTTGAACTTGTAATGACGCACCAACACCCCCGTGGCCTCATCCAACACCATGGCAATCTTCCAGTTCTTAAGCTTACGCTCCAGCTCCTCGCGCCCTAACCTGGCCCTCGAAGCCTCCTCCTCCCGCAAGAAGGCCTTGATGCGTGAGCGCGCCTTGCCCGTCACCACAAATGTCAACCAGTCGGCCTTGGGCCTCTGCGCCTTCACGGTGGTCACCTCCACCAGGTCGCCGTTGTGAAGCACCTCCCTTATAGAGACGTTACGATGGTTGACCTTGCCGCCCACACAGGTGTTGCCAAGCCCCGAGTGTATGTCGTAAGCGAAGTCGAGCAGCGTGGCCCCTCCCGGCAGCTTACGCAGGTCTCCCGTGGGCGTGAATACGAATATCTCGGCATTTCCGGGCGCCGGCTGCTCGTTAAAGTTTATTATGTCATCCTGACTCTTGAGCACCTCCAGCGTCTGTCTCAAATGCGAGAGCCACTCCTCGCTGCCCGATGCGTTACCCTCCACCCCCTTGTAACGCCAGTGCGCGGCCCCTCCTCTCTCGGCAATGTCATCCATGCGCCGGGTGCGTATCTGTACCTCCACCCACTTGCCGTCGTCTGTCACCACCGTCGTGTGCAACGACTCGTAACCGTTCGATTTGGGTATCGATATCCAGTCGCGCATACGGTCGGGATTGGGCTTGTAAAAGTCGGTCACCATGGAATAGGTGTGCCAACACAAGGGCTTCTCCTTCTCAGACTCGCAATCTATCACTATCCTTATGGCAAAGACATCATACACCTCCTCAAACGGTATGTGCTGCTTCCTCATCTTACGCCATATCGAATATACCGACTTGGTGCGCCCCTTTATCGAATATGTTATGCCCGCCGCATCCATGGCCCGCCGTATGGGAGCGGTAAACGAGGCTATGAAACTGTCCCGCTCCGAGGCCGTCTGCTCCAGCTTCTGCGATATGTGGGCATACGACTCGGGCTCTATATAACGCAACGAGAGATCTTCAAGCTCCGATTTGAGTTTATACAAACCCAACTTGTGGGCAAGCTGCGAATATATATGCAGACTCTCCCACGACTTGCGCGCCCTCTTGTGCTCAGGAAAGTGACCCAGCTCCCTCATCACCTCCAACCTGTCGGCCAGCTTTATCAGTATTATCCTCGGATTGGTCGAATAATTGACTATCAGCTCCTTGAAATGCTCTATCTGCTCCTTGTCGGGCTTCGACTCCACGGCCGATATGCGCGTGAGCCCCTCCAGTGTCTCCCTGCACTGATCGCCGAATCGCCTTCCGGCCTCTTCCGACGATATACGACCCACCCTTACGGCATCATGCAAAAGCGCGGCCACCACCGACACCACACCCATAGAGAGCTCCTCGACCACAATACGCGCACACCCCACGGCATGACATACCATGGGGTCGCCGTTATAACGACGCTCATCGCCCGAAGCCTCCGCCGCCACACTCAAAGCCTGCTCCACCTGAGCGACATCGCCGGCAGAAAACCGCTGACGACATAACTGTAAAAAATCATCACATACTGCCATAACTCCGACTTTTTATTTTAATGCTTTTATCACCCCCGACCGTTTGCCACTTCACAACAAAAGATTATCTTTGCAAGATAAGTATTTTCAACGAGAATACAAAACCGATGCCGACAAAAACAACAAACAGCGATAAATAATGAAAAAGAGAATTTTTTTTACCGTTTTGGCAGCCTCACTGGCACTCTTTTCGTGCAGTGACAGCCTTATAAAAGACGCCGCGCGGCGCGATGCCGTCATGAAGGCTTTCGACGAGAAATGCGCCGTCATGGGCTCGCAAGATGCCTTTCCCATCTTCAACGAACCCATGAGCGAACAAGAGCGCGACGCCCTCAAATTCATCTATGCCTATGCCCCTCTTGCCGACATGACCGTCGACGGACGACTCTATCTCGACTTCGTGCGCGCGACCCTCGACGCCCGTAAGACTATGCCGTGGGGCAAAGAGATACCCGAAGAGCTGTTCCTTCACTATGTCCTGCCCCACCGCGTCCATAACGAAAGCATCGACACCTCCCGCGTGGCCTTCTATCGCGAGCTCAAAGAGCGTGTCAAAGATCTGTCTCTCAAAGATGCGGCGTTAGAGGTCAACCACTGGTGCCACGAAAAAGCCATCTATAACCCCTCCGACGCCCGCACCACATCACCGCTTGCCACAGTCAGAAACGCATACGGACGCTGCGGCGAAGAGTCTGTCTTCACCGTTGCCGCCCTTCGCTCTGTGGGCATACCGGCCCGCCAGGTTTACACCCCGCGCTGGGCACACTGCGACGACAACCACGCCTGGGTCGAGGTCTGGGGCGGTGACAAATGGTATTACCTCGGCGCCTGCGAGCCCGAACCACGCCTCGACATGGGATGGTTCACCGCACCATCCAAACGAGGCATACTCATGCATGCCAAGGTTTACGGCGACTATATCACCGATGCCGAAGTCATGAAAAAGACACCCTTGTTCACCGAAATCAATGTCACGGCCAACTATGCCCCCGTCAAACGCGCCGGACTCACCGTGCTCAATGCCAACGGCACCCCCGCCGACAGCGCCTTGGTCGAGTTCAAGGTGTTCAACTATGGCGGCTTCACCAACATAGCATCCAAACGCACCGACCGTGACGGCAAGACATACATAGAGCTCGGCCTCGGCGATGTGCTGGTATGGGCCACCAAAGACGGTGCTTTCGGTTACGACAAGCTCTCCATGCCCGCCACCGACCACCTCACCGTCATCCTCGACAAGAGCCGCGGCGACCTGCCCACCGTCGATTTCGACATGACACCCCCGGCAGAAGACAACCGTGCCGTTGCCGTGCCCGAGTCGGAACGCGCCGCCAACACGGCCCGCCTGCTTACAGAAGACTCCATACGCGGCGCCTATGTGGCCACCTTCGCCGACGACACTCAAATAGCCTCGCTTGCCGGCAAGATAGGAGTGAACCCCTCGCAGATAGAACGTTACATGAAAACCTCGCGCGGCAACCACGACCGCATCGAGAGCTTCCTCATATACACCCCCAAAGACCAGATGGCTTTGGCTCTCGACCTTCTTGGCGTCATATCGCAGAAAGACCTCAAAGATGTCTCGGCCTATGTGCTCGACTCCCACCTCGAACACGCAGCCCCCTATCAAGGCAGCGTCAGCCCCGACCTTTACCGCCGTTATGTGCTCAACCCGCGCATCGCCAACGAGTCGTTAGAGGCATACCGCCCAAGGCTCAAAGAGCTGTTCGGCAATCAAACGCCCACAATAGCCCGAATCATCGACAAGGCCAAAGAGGTGCGCATCCATAACGCCCTCAACAGCGACGTTACGGCCGTCACTCCCGCAAGCGTTGCCGACATCATGGTTGCCGACAACCACTCGCGCGACATCTTCTTCGTGGCCATGGCGCGCACGTTCGGCATACCGTCACGCCTCGACCCCTTCGCCGGCAAGGTGCAATACCATAACGGCAAAGAGTGGATCGACGTTGTGTTCACCGCTCCCCAAGGCGAGGTGGTAAGCCCCAAAGGCCGGCTCAAGCTCTCATACAAGCCCAACAAGATCGTCCCCGATCCCAAATACGGCTCTCACTTCACCATATCGCGCATTGACGACGACGGCACCCTCCGCCAGGTGAGCGTACGCGGCAACCAGGTCTATGACATGGGCCCCGGCGCCTCTGCCCGCGAGGCCTTCTCACGCCCCTTCACGCTCGACTGCGGCCATTACATTCTCACCACCGGCACACGCCTTGCCGACGGCACTGTCTTAAGCCGCATGCGCTTCTTCGACATCAAAGAGGGCAAACAGACCAATGTCGATATGATACTGCGCGAAAACAACGACCGTGTGGCCGTCATCGGCAACATCGACTCCGAAGCGCGCGTTCTCGACCTTGCCGACAACAAGACCAAGAGCATCCTCGACATAACAGGCCGCGGCTATTTCATGCTGGCCTTCATAGAACCCCGCAAAGAGCCCACCAACCACGCCATGCGCGACATGGCCAAGCTGCGCGAGAGGCTCGAAGAGTGGGGACGCCCCATCGTCTTCGTCTTCAAAAACGCCGATGAGTGGGCACAGTTCGACCCCTCCGAGTTCGGCAAGCTGCCCAAGGCAAGCTATGTCATAGACGTCAATGGCGCCGTCGCCTCATCAATGTCGCAAACAGGCCTCAACACCGGCAACCGCCCCGTCTTCGTCATAGGCGACACCTTCAACCGCGTGGTGCTCAAGTCAGAGGGTTACCAGATCAACCTCGGCGACAACATCGTCAACGTGATACACAAACTCTAACCCTCCCGCCTTAAATAGCAAAAAGACGACCGCCCACGCGATCGTCTTTTTGTTTTACCCTGCAAGCATAAAGCCTTATATGCAATCTGGCTGATTAGATTTCATACACTTCAACTCACAACGATACTGCGCTTTAAATCTGACTCTGGCTCTCTCCAACAAAGGGTCTCCGACATTCGACGGAAAAGAACGGCCCACAATACGCGCATATTTTTGTTTCAAGCTCTGATGAGAAAACACCCTGTGCTGCAAACTTTGCTCCAACTGCTTCACCGCATGACCGACATGACGGCCTTTCAATTCAACAAAATGTCCTATCCACGCATTTTCATCTGTCACATGCCTAGACAACACCAGCCTGTCACACTTATCCCCGTCCTTGATAATACAGCCATCAACTTTAAATACGACGGTTTCCCTTTCAGGCCTGACGTCAGCCTTATAACAAACCCCTTTTTCCGAAGTTGAAATTATCTTACGTTTTTTCAATGGCTGTTCCGGAGAAAAACCGGCCAATAGAACATCACAAATATCCCCCTCCGTCTGATTATGCTTCGCCATATATAATCTCATCTAACAAAGACAACTTGTTTTCAACAATATCCGATGCCGTATCCAATTCCAAACCGCTTATCATCCCCAACTCCGAGTCGACAATATTGCTTATTGTGCCATCCGCTTTAATATAATAAGCATGTATTTTATCCGGCCCCACAATCGCCCCCGGCGCTATTATGCCGGCTGTCTCTTGCGGTTTTTCCTCATAGGCTTTATGCGCTTTCAACAAAACATTAAATGCGGTGATAATATACGGGCTATGCGTTGTCAGGGTAACAGAACTCTCACTTCTTGTTATCTGCGTTGCATTATTAATCGCCCTGACAAGATATTCCACCAAAATCTGCTGTGACTCCGGGAAAAGATTCTGCTCAGGCTCTTCAATAAACAACTGGGTGTTTCTGTAATAATGCACTTTGGCAAACTCAACAATATCATTCTGTCTTGATTCATCCGTTGCCTCCGCATTATTCAACATCTTTAGCACCTCGACAACGTTGTTCTTGTTCAGCCCGGTCACGCGATTAAATATCGAGCCTCCGGTAAGATAATCGACCATAACCATAATAGGCAATACCGACTGCACACCGCTTGATGCATAAAAAGGCGATATCTTCAACCGCGCTTCTTTCTGCCTGAGCACATCGCCATAGTCGGCATCATAATAATAATCCATATTATCTATTATCCTCAAATCGATCGGATGCTCTTCCGTATAATTTTCTTTGGCCT
>CAMRVW010000116.1 GCA_947054185.1 uncultured Rikenellaceae bacterium
GATTAGGCTGGTGGCGAGGTCTTGGAATGCTCTGCGGTGTGCGGCCCTCCGTGGGCGGAATTCCCTGCCCACCGCGAGGTGCGGGCCGCTCGGGACTCGTGGCCTCGCTCCGTTCACAAGGAATGGCTTATGGCGTCACTTCGTTATGCCATTCACAAGGAATTTGTGTGCGGTTTCGGTTCCCTCAGACCGCGGTGTGGGCCGACCGCCGGTCGGCCGCATCGGGGAGGAGGTCGAGGCGTGATGATGTCGCGCGTGGTGAGTGAGAGAGACTGGCGGCACCTTGGATTGGCCGGGACGTGCCTTTGGCGTGGATGAGCTTCGGGCCGAGCCTGGGAGGCAAGGCGGGGAGGTGATGGACGGTGTGAGAGGGCTTAATTCACCTCACTATAATTACCAAACGGGGTTACGGGCCTCCGCGGGGGGATTTTCTGCCCACCGCGAGGTGCGGCCCGTTGCGGCCTCGTGCCTCGGCCGCCCTGCCGGAACAAAACTGCCGAAACTAAAAGATTGCAGATATATAAAATGTGGCTGTTTTGTTTCACTCTCCACAAGGGTGGGCCGACCTGCGGTCGGCCTCATGGGGCGCGGATTCGAGATCGAGGGGGTGGGGAATGTGATTTTGGCATGACGGAGGCTTCGGGCCGCTCGGTACTTGTCCCTCGGCCCGCTCACAAGGAACAGGCTTACGGCATACTTCGTAATGCCGAGTATAAGAAATGTGTGCGGTTTTCGTTTCACTCAGACCGCGGTCGGCCGCATGGGATAATGAGATTTTTGCATGACAGAGAGCGGGACGGAGCCTGCGGAGAGCAAAGCGGGAAATAGATTTGCGGCTATTCCGTGCTTTAGTCACTGAACTATATATTGCTCTGCGGGATGCGGCCCTCCGTGGGGCGGAGGCTTCGGGCCGCTCGGGCTTGCGTTCCTCAGCCCAGGATAAGGAATTTGTATTTACTTCACACTTCGTGTGACGAGTATAAGAAAGTGTGGCGATTTCGTTTCACTTTAGACCGCGGTGTCGGAACTAACAGGGGGAATGTTGGCGGGAATGTCCGTTTATATTTTGCCGCACTGCCCCACTTTTGTTTGCTGCATTGTTTTCGCATCCTTTTTCGCGAGCGGCATGGCCCGTGTTTTGACATACTTTAGGCACAAAACCCAGGGCCGAAAACAGATATGCCATAAATGTGTAAGACGCATGTCGAAACACATTTATGGCATTATCCTCTTAGTCTTTGCTCTCAAAAATATCAAAAGGGGGTCCGAGACCCCTCCGTGACCCCTCCCCCGGAAGGGCCGCCGGAGGCAGTTCCAGCAAAATAAACGGCAGTTCCCGCAAAATAAATGACAGTTCACGCAAACCGATACGGCAGTGCCGCAAACAACCCGCTGAGCTTATAGCACCGTATGATGGGTGAAGTACTCGTCAGGGAAGATGTTGTCGGGCATGGGGGTGTGGCTGATGGCGAATATGGCGCTGCCGGAGCCCGACATGGAGGCGTAAATGGCGCCATGGTCATAGAGAGTGCTTTTGATGTCGGCCAGTATGGGCAGACGAGCGAAGACAGGCTCTTCAAAGTCGTTGACGAGACTTTCGCGCCATGTGTCGACGGGCGCATGAAGAACTTCGGCAAGGGGACGGGCAGGCTGACGTGGCACGATACCGGCATAGGCCTGAGCGGTGGAGACACCGCAGGGGGGCTTGACGATGACAAGACAGAGCCCGCGCAGGGTGTCGGCAAGCCATGGGGCGGGTGACATGATCTCGCCGCGACCTGTGCATATCATGGGTGAGGTGTGGGCGAAGAAGGGAGTGTCACTGCCTATGGTGGCACCTATCGAGGCCATGGCGTCGGGGCTGAGACCGAGAGCATAGTGGTCGGAGAGGGCGCGAATGACGGTCATGACATCGGAGGATCCGCCACCGAGACCTGCTCCGTAAGGCACGTTTTTGTGCAGGTGTATGAGGGCGCCGCCTATGTCGTGTGCTGCCCTGACGGCATGATAGGCCTTAAGGGCGAGGTTGTCCTCGGGGGGGCAGTCGACAGCGATGCCTCCGGAGGAGAACTCGACGGTGCCGGAGGGACGGCCAAGCAGCTCGATAACGTCGCACAGGGTCGGGACAACGAACATCGCCGTCTCGATGTCATGATAGTTATCGGGACGGCGACGAAGTATGTTCAGACCGAGATTTATCTTGCACGGAGCGGTGTAAATCATAGTCTTACATTATTTGTGGAGACACTATTTTTCCACATTGATAAGGGGTATGGCCTCGAAGATGGCAACCACTTCACCGTTATTCTGCAACATGAGGTTGTCGCCGTCGAGGGTGTATGAATCGACCTTGCCGAGGGCGCTCATGAACTTGTCCTCACCCGCCTGGTTAGGGCACATCATGCGAGTGGAACCCATGTGTGAAAAGCTGAGGCGACGGGTGGGCTCTTCCTTATAGCTGCCGAAGTAACTGTTGCAGTCGCCACGACCGAAAACACGACCCTCCTGACCATCAAAGGTGATGGTGTATGAGTTGTCTTCAGATGCGGTCAGTTTTTCGCCGCCGCCAAGCTCGACGAGCTTCCATGAGTCGCTTGTGAGAGTGTGGCTGATGCTTTTGCCGCCACGGCAGCCGCAGCATGAACTAACCAGAAGAAGGAGCGATGCCGCACCTGTCATGATGATCGATTTTTTCATAACATTCATTTTGTTTTGAACTATTTACATTTTTACCATATACACAGGCACGACCTGCTGCTCCGTTGCCGGATCACTCAGAGCCGATGCCTCTGTTTTTGGCCGCACAAAGATACGAATAAGCCGAGAGACAAGCAAATAAAATTTGCTTGACCGAGGCGAAGTATCTAAGGCGACAGCCAAAGATACGAATAAGCGAGAGTAAAAGCAAATCATTTTGATTTTACCGAGCAGGAGTATCTTAAAACCGACAGGTTAAAGATACGAATAAGCGAGAGTAAAAGCAATTCATTTTGATTTTACCGAGCGGGAGTATCTTAAAACCGACAGGTTAAAGATACGAATAAGCGAGAGTAAAAGCAAATCATTTTGATTTTACCGAGCGGGAGTATCTTAAAACCGACAGGTTAAAGATACGAATAAGCCGAGACAAGCAAATTTTATTTGGTTGTCCGAGGCGGAGTATCTAAGACCGCCAGGTCAACGATACGGATGATTCGGATATGTTATGCTGTCGGGCCATGTTTTTTAAGGCCTGTTATAACGAACAGATCGGGTGTCAGAGGCCCAAGAGGCGTTTTATGTCGCTGAGTTTATTGAGTGCCTCAAGGGGTGTGATGTTGTCGGTGTCGATAGAGCTTATCTCTTCGCGTATCTGCCCCACCAACGGGTCGTCGAGCTGGAAGAGAGCCATCTGCATGCCGCCACGCGTGACGGGTTCGGCGGCTTTGAAGCCTGCCACCTCCAAGGGTGCGGGTGTTGTCGCATCATCGTCATGGCGGCGGCGTTTCTCGAGGGCTTCGAGCACCTCGTCGGCGCGGTCGACGACGCTGCGAGGCATGCCGGCAAGGCGCGCGACATGGATACCGAACGAGTGTTCCGTGCCCCCGGGGACCAGCTTACGCAAGAAGATGACTCTGCCGTCTATCTCCTTGACAGCCACGTTGAAGTTGCTGATGCGCGGATAGAGGGCCTCAAGTTCGTTGAGCTCGTGATAGTGGGTGGCGAAGAGGGTGCGCACTCCCCTGCCCCCCAGTTCGTGAAGGTATTCGACCATGGCCCAGGCGATGGAGATGCCGTCGTATGTGCTTGTGCCTCGTCCTATCTCGTCGAGGAGCACCAACGAGCGGGGGGTGGCGTTATTGAGGATATTGGCCGATTCGAGCATCTCGACCATGAAGGTCGACTCGCCCTGAGATATGTTGTCGGAGGCGCCCACCCTGGTGAAGATCTTGTCGACAACACCTATGGTCGCCTTTTGGGCCGGGACGAACGACCCTATCTGGGCCATCAGCGTGATAAGGCCGCACTGGCGCAACAATGCCGACTTACCGGCCATATTGGGGCCGGTGATGATAATGACCTGATTATCGGCATTGAGCCGTATGTCGTTGGGGATATAGCTTTGGCCTATAGGCATGAGGCGTTCGATGACGGGGTGGCGTCCCTGACATATATCGATAACGGCGTCGTCGGTGAGTGTCGGCCTGTTATAGCCATACTCGCGTGCGGTGGATGAAAAGGAGCAATAGAGGTCGATGTGGGCCAGCTGCATGGCGTCCGACTGCACCCGCGAGGTGGCTGAGGCAAGCTCTGCGACCAGAGCACCGTAAAGTTCGGCCTCGAGTGAGAGTATGCGGTCTTCGGCACCCAGGATCTTCTCTTCGTACTCTTTGAGCTCGGCAGTGATGTATCGTTCGGCGCCGGCGAGGGTTTGTTTGCGCACCCAGTCGGCGGGAGCCTTGTCCTTATGCGTATTGCGCACCTCTATATAATAGCCGAACACGTTATTGAAGCCTATCTTGAGCGACGGTATCTCTGTCTGCCGGCTAAGGCGCTCCTGCATGTCGACAAGATATTCCTTGCCACCCTGCGACATACGGCGCAGAGAGTCGAGCTCGACAGAGACGCCGTGGGCGATGACTCCCCCCTTGGCTATATTGACAGAGGGCTCTTCCAAGATGGTATCTTCGATGCGTTTGCGCATGTCGGCGAGTCCGTCGAGGCGGTCGGCCCATGAGCTGACAAGGCTTAAAGGCGACCCCGACAGCAGTTGTTTGAGCTCACCGACAGCGGCAAAGCTGTTTTTAAGAGCTATCAGCTCACGGGGGGCCACCCTTCCGACCGCCACCTTGGAGATAAGCCTTTCGAGGTCGCCGACACCTTTGAGAAGGAAGGCGGCCGAGTCGATGCGGTCGCTGTCGGAGACGAAGGCCTCGGTGGTGTCGAGGCGGCGTTCGATGCCCACACTATCGTTAAGTGGCAGTGACAGATAGCGTCTGAGCAAGCGTCCGCCCATAGGGGTGGATGTGTGGTCTATGATATCGACAAGCGAATGGCCGTCGGGTGATGAGCTGTTGAAGATTTCGAGGTTACGCAGCGTGTATTTGTCGAGCCACACATAGCGCTCTTCGTCGATGCGGGTGAGCGAGGTTATATGTCCCGTGTTGTGGTGCTCGGTGAACTCAAGGTAATAGAGCACGGCGCCCGCGGCGATGACGGCAGACTCGCACCGTTCGATGCCGAAGCCCTTGAGCGACACCACGCCCAACTGCGATATCAGCTTGTCGGAGGCACTTTTATGCGAGAAGATCCATCGTTCGAGGTGATAGAGGCAATAGCGCGAGCCGAACGCTTCAATGAACTGCTCTTTGCAGCCTCGCTGGTAAAGCACCTCTTTGGGAGCGAAGCCCGAGAGCAGCTTCTCGACATACTCTTTGCCTCCCTCGGCCACATAGAACTCGCCGGTGGTGATATCGAGAAACGACACTCCTATGTTTTTGGCTCCGAAATAGACGGCGGCAAGATAGTTGTTCTCTTTGTTGTTGACCACATTGTCGTTGAACGAGACGCCCGGCGTGACAAGCTCTATGATGCCGCGTTTGACTATGGTCTTGGTCTTCTTGGGGTCTTCGAGCTGTTCGCAGATGGCCACACGCTCGCCTGCCATGACCAGCTTGGGCATATAGGTGTCCAAAGCGTGGTGGGGAAAGCCGGCAAGCTCGACGAAAGAGGCTGCCCCATTGGCCCGACGGGTGAGCGTAATACCCAGTATGGAGCTGGTGCGTATGGCGTCATCGCCAAAGGTCTCGTAAAAGTCACCCACCCTGAAAAGCAATATAGCGTCCGGATGTTTCGATTTCATCTCATAATATTGCTTCATAAGAGGAGTTTCGACATATTTTTTCTCAGGCTTGTCGCCGGAGGATACTTCGCTTCTCTTACTCTCCGATTGGCTGTTATCGAGGTTGGCCTTTGACATATATACGATTTGTGAATAGTATAAAACAGCCCAAAAATAGTAATAAAATATTTAACTGTGGGCGGCGAAGACATTTTTTTGTCTGCAAGGTCTTTTTTGTTTGCGTTCTGCTGCCGTTATTGGTTTGCCGGAAATGCCGTTTGGGTTTGCGGGAACTGCGGTTATATTGCCGAAACTGCCGTTATATTGCGGGCACTGCCTCCGGCGGCCCTTCCGGGGGAGGGGTCACGG
>CAMRVW010000117.1 GCA_947054185.1 uncultured Rikenellaceae bacterium
AATCGGGGTCCGTGACCCCTCCCCCGGAAGGGCCGCCGGAGGCAGTGTCAGCAAAATAACGGCAGTTCCCGCAAAATTAACCGCAGTGCCGGCTAAAACTGCCCCGCCCGTGTGTTAGTCTTTCAGCTTGGCGCAGAGGAACTCGCGGTTTAGGCGGGCGATGTGCGATATCGAGATGCCTTTGGGACATTCGGCCTCGCAGGCGCCGGTGTTGGTGCAACCGCCGAAGCCGAGCTCGTCCATCTTGGCAACCATCGCTTTGGCACGACGAGAGGCCTCAACGCGACCTTGCGGCAACTTGGCCAGTGTCGACACGCGGGCAGCCATGAAGAGCATTGCCGAGCCGTTCTTGCAGGTGGCAACGCAGGCGCCGCAACCTATGCAGGCAGAGGCATCCATGCTCTCGTCGGCGTCGGCCTTGGGTATGGGTATGGCGTTGGCGTCGGGCACACCTCCCGTATTGACCGATATGAAACCGCCGGCCTGAAGTATCTTCTCGAAGGCACCTCGATCGACAGCCAGGTCTTTGATGACAGGGAAAGCAGCCGAGCGCCACGGCTCTATGGTGATGGTATCGCCGTCTTTGAACTTGCGCATGTGGAGCTGGCAGGTGGTGATGTCATCGTCGGGACCGTGTGCGCGGCCGTCGATGAAGAGCGAGCACATGCCGCAGATGCCCTCACGGCAGTCGTGATCGAAAACAACAGGCTCTTTACCCTGATGTATAAGATCGTTGTTGAGAATGTCGAGCATCTCAAGGAACGAGGTGTCGGGTGATATGTTCTGGACGGTGTATTCTTCAAAACGGCCACCGGCCTTTGCGTCTTTCTGACGCCATATTCTGAGTTTTAAGTTCATTTGTCTGTCTTTAAATTGTGAAACCATAGGTCTTGACAACCCGTAAAGGTCGGGGTCGCTCCACCCATAACTATTTGTGTCAAAGCCGGAGGCAACCCCTTCCGAGCATTAGTCCTTATAGTTACGTTGAGCAACCTTGATATACTCAAACACAAGCTCTTCTTTCTGCATCACGGGTGCTTTGTCTTCGCCTTTGTATTCCCATACTGCAACATAGTTGAACTTCTTGTCGTCGCGTTTGGCCTCGCCGTCTTCGGTCTGGTGCTCTTCGCGGAAGTGACCGCCGCAAGACTCCTCACGGTGAAGGGCATCGCGCGCCATAAGCTCGCCGAGCTCAAGGAAGTCAGACAGGCGTATGGCCTTCTCCAACTCCTGGTTGAACTCGCCGGTGGTGCCGGGCACCTTTACATCTTTCCAGAACTCCTCGCGCAAAGCGGCGATCTCTGTGATGGCTTTGGTCAGGCCGGCCTTGTTACGTGCCATACCCACATTTTCCCACATGATGTTGCCGAGCTTCTTGTGTATGTCGTCGACAGACTGGCTGCCGCCGATAGACATGATGCGGTCGATTTTCTGACGCACAGTCTTCTCTGCTTCTTCGAACTCGGGAAGCGAGGTGTCGATCTTGGGGGTCTGTATCTCGTGCGAGAGATAGTCGCCGATGGTATAAGGTATCACGAAGTAACCGTCGGCCAAGCCCTGCATAAGCGCAGAGGCACCCAGACGGTTGGCTCCGTGGTCTGAGAAGTTGGCCTCTCCCAACGCATAAAGACCGGGGATGGTGGTCATAAGGTTATAGTCGACCCATATGCCGCCCATGGTGTAATGCACCGCGGGATATATCATCATAGGCTCCTGGTAAGGGTTGACGTCGGTGATCTTCTCATACATCTGGAACAGGTTGCCGTAACGCTGAGATATGACATCCTTGCCCAGGCGGGCGATAGCCGTCGAGAAGTCGAGGAATACGGCCAGGCCTGTGTCGTTGACGCCGAAACCTGCATCGCAACGCTCTTTGGCGGCACGTGAGGCCACATCGCGAGGAACGAGGTTACCGAAAGCAGGGTAACGACGTTCGAGATAATAGTCGCGATCCTCCTCGGGTATCTGCGAAGCCTTGATCTCTTTTTTGCGCAGACGCTCGACATCCTCTTTCTTCTTGGGTACCCATATACGACCGTCGTTACGGAGAGACTCCGACATGAGGGTCAGCTTAGACTGCTGGGTGCCATGCACCGGTATACAGGTGGGGTGTATCTGGGTGAAGCAGGGGTTGGCGAAAGCCGCACCTTTGCGGTAACACTGGAACGCTGCCGAACCGTTGGAGTTCATGGCGTTGGTCGAGAGGAAGAAGACGTTGCCGTAACCACCCGATGCGATAACCACGGCATGGGCGCCGAAACGCTCTATCTCACCGGTGACGAGGTTGCGGGTGATGATACCGCGGGCTTTGCCGTCGACAACGACAAGGTCGAGCATCTCATAACGGGTGTAACTCTTGACAGTGCCTTTGGCTATCTGACGGTTGAGGGCCGCGTATGCGCCGAGGAGCAACTGCTGGCCGGTTTGACCGCGGGCATAGAAGGTGCGCGACACCTGAGCGCCGCCGAACGAACGGTTGTCGAGCAGCCCGCCGTAATCGCGAGCGAAGGGTACGCCTTGAGCCACGCACTGGTCTATGATGAGGTTGGAAACCTCGGCCAGACGATAGACATTGGCCTCGCGGGCACGATAGTCGCCGCCTTTTATGGTGTCATAGAAAAGACGATAGATAGAGTCGTTGTCGTTCTGATAGTTCTTGGCTGCGTTGATACCGCCCTGTGCTGCTATGGAGTGGGCACGACGGGGTGAGTCTGAGATGCAGAACACCTTTACATTATAACCCAGCTCGCCGAGAGCCGCAGCAGCAGCACCGCCACCCAGACCGGTGCCCACGACTATGATATCGAGTTTGCGTTTGTTTGCAGGGCTGACAACCTTTATGTCGGCCTTATGCTTGCTCCACTTTTCGGCCAACGGCCCTTCGGGAATTTTTGAATCCAATATTATGCTCATTATCTTACTTTTTTAATGAAAAAACTTCCTTGCCGAAAATCGTTCCGCCCTATTGCCGTCTATGGCCCGAAAGGGAGCGGGCCTTAAATGACTAATGTGCGGCAGCGACTTTACGACCGTGACCTTAAAGATAGAGATATGTGTAAACCACAACAGCGGTGTAACCCAAGGCGATCACCCACGCATAGAGCTTGGCGATGCACTTCCAGCGTTTGATCCACGTTTGGTTGTTAAGGCCTATTGTCTGGAACGCAGACCAGAAACCATGCTGCAAGTGGAACCAGAGCGCCCAGATGCCCACAAGATAACATGCGCATATTATGGGGTTTGAAAAGCGCGACACAACCAGGTTGTAAGGGTTCTCGACAGCGTGGCCGCCGATGAAGTGCTGCATCTGCATGTTGGCCCAGAAGTCATAGAGGTGCAGACCGAGGAATGCGATAACGACAAGACCCAGCACGAACATATTACGCGACTGCCATGTCGAGGAGCAACCTAAGTTTTGAACCTTGTAACGAACAGGACGGGCACCGCGGTTGCCGATTGTTACGATAAAGGCATACAGGATGTGGAACACAAAGCCTGCCGCCAAAACAGGCACCATGATCTTGATGAACAAATTGGTGTCCATGAACTCACATACGGCATTATAGCTCTCTGCCCCTGAGAACACCGCCATGTTCAGAGCCATGTGAAGCAACAAGAACACGATCAGGAACAATCCCGAAAGGCTCATTACCAATTTCTTCCCGATGGAAGATGAGAATAGATTACTCATAAGTAAGTTATTATTAGTTTAAGTTATTATTCAAGGCTTCCGTTTACAGACAATCACGCCCATCGGGCTTCTGACTCCGACCGAACTCTTTTATCTAACAAAGATAAGCCCTGTTTTTAAAATAACAATGGATTTTGCAAGATTTTTTAGTTTCCCGTACTTTTATACATGCTTTTGATCAAGGTGCATACGATGGCGCCCATGCAAAAAGGTCTCTGCGAAAACAACATTTCGCAGAGACCTTTTTTATTCATAAGATTCAGGGTGTCACGCCCGGTTATCAACAGGCATGAGCATGCGCTTGTAACACGCGTCGTTTTTGTGGCTCCAGATAGTAAGCTCTATGAAGTCGACATGCGTTTTACCCTCTTTGAGCCAGTGGCCTATGGTGCCGCCTCTTATAAGTCCCTGTATTTGCAGCTCTGAGAGTCCGCTGGCCTTAGAGGCGTCTTGTATGGATACCAGCCGACGGAATCTGTTTTTCTCTTTGTCCATATATTTTGGTTTTATTATTGCATTCGCCATCTTGGCAGAGCCCGAAAGGTGTCGGATATTTCATGTTTTGTTTTTGACGACAAAGTTCATACCTTTACCGATGTACTCTTATCCGTACACAAAAGTAAGCGGAGCTCGGCGGAGGACAATGAATATTTTTTAATGTTTGTTACGAACTTATGTATGGCGTCGGGGGAGGTTCGTTTGGTGGCAGGGGCCTTACAGGGGGCGGATGCAGCATTGTTGATAAATTTTGGGGAATATGAAAAAGAGAATAATCGTACAGGGCCACATGTTAAGGGATGGATTTGCCGAGCTGGAGCGTCGTTTCGAGGTGATACATCCGCTGTCGGGTCACAACTTCAGCCGCGAGGAGCTTCGCCGTCTTTTGCCCGAGGCCGACGGCATGGTCAGCTTTTTTGCCATACGCACCGACAAGGAGATGATAGACTGGGGTGGTGACAGGTTGCGCATAATATCAAACTTCGGCGTGGGATATGACAACATAGATGTCGACTATGCCGCATCCAAAGGCATAGTCGTGGCCAACACCCCCGACCCCGTCACCGAGCCGACAGCAGAGATGGCCATGGCGTTAATGCTCGACGTGGCCCGCCGGGTGACATTATGCGACCGAGAGATACGCGACGGCTCGATACGCTGGAACATATTGAACAACATGGGCATGTCGTTGTCGGGCAAGCAGTTGGGCATAATAGGCATGGGACGCATAGGTCAGGCATTGGCCCGCCGGGCACGGGCTTTCGGCATGACCATAGCATATAACAACCGCAACAGGCTCGCACCCGAGATAGAACGAGAGCACAACGCCATGTACATGCCGCTCGACAGCCTGTTGGCTCAGTCGGACGTGATATCATTAAATGCCCCGTGCACCGATCAGACACGACACATGATATCGCAACCTCAGTTCGACATCATGAAGCCGACGGCAATACTGATAAACACAGCACGAGGGCCTTTAGTCGACGAAAAGGCCATGATAGAGGCACTGCGGCAAAAACGCATATTCGGCGTCGGCACCGACGTATACGAGGCAGGTGACGGCAAGATAGACCCCGCCATGACCAAGCTCGACAACATAGTAATGACCCCTCACACCGGCACTCAGACATTCGACACCCGCAACGAAATGGCCCGGTATGCCTCCCAAAACATAATCAACTTCTTCGACGGAGTACCGCTCCTGTCTCGTGTGCGGTAACACTGTGGTTTATTTGCCGGGACTGGCGTTTGTTTTGCTGGCACTGCCGTTTATTGCTGGCACTGCCTCCGGCGGCCCTTCCGGGGGAGGGGTCACGGACCCCCTTTTGATATTTTTGAGGACAAACTAAGGTGGAATTACGGATATGTCATAAATATGTTTCGACATTCGTCTTACACATTTATGACATATCCGTTTTTGGCCCATGA
This sequence comes from uncultured Rikenellaceae bacterium, assembly GCA_947054185.1. Classification (GTDB taxonomy): domain Bacteria; phylum Bacteroidota; class Bacteroidia; order Bacteroidales; family Rikenellaceae; genus CASDZP01. Next base: position 5,621 of record CAMRVW010000117.1, read on the forward strand.
GGTCTGGGCCTGAATGATATTCAAAGATGGGCCATGACCGCTGCGCGGAAGAGTGCAAGAGCAATGCGGCAAACATAAGCGGAAGAGTTGCGGCAAAGCATAACGGACAGGCACCAACACTTCCGAGTCCTAACTTTCACACCGCACTGTTCTTATCTCAACAGGCTTTTGCGCGGGCAGAACTCTTGTCTTTCAGGCTGTACTTTGCGACTTTTGATATCGACACTATTTTGTCGCGAGGTTTTACTCTGCATGTCTTGTCCGCATTTTTTTGGCCTGACCGTTTTTGTGCATCGCAGTTTTGCCAGCAGACTAACTTTTATTTGCGGGACAGCGAGAAACAAAAATATTCGTTATTTCCGCATAACTTTTGCTGCCGGCAGGGCGGCCGAAGAATGAGGCCGCAACGGGCCGACCCTCCCCCCGCGGAGGCCCGTAACCCCGCCAAGTAATTATATGCAGTGACTTAAGTACACTCCCGACGCCCAAGGCCCTCAGGTCTTGGCCCCCAGGCTCGGCCCGAAGCTCCTCCACGCCAAAGTCACGGCACCCCAACCAATC
>CAMRVW010000118.1 GCA_947054185.1 uncultured Rikenellaceae bacterium
CTATCGTTCCTTAGCCCGTAATAAGGAATTTGTGTTTACGGCATACTTCGTGTGTCAGATATAAGGAATTGTTGTGCGGTTTCGTTACACTCAGACCGCCTGTTGAAACAAAAGTCATGCGCAGCAAACCCTGTCGGCATAAGGAATATACGTGGTCTGGTATTTGATGTTTCAAGTCGGTTTTAGGGCCGGTTTGAAACATTTTTGTTATCTTGCGGACAAAAACAGCACGGGATGAAGATAATCAAGGCATCGGCGGGGTCGGGCAAGACCTATCGCCTGGCTTACGAGTATATACGCACGGTGGTGGACGAGCCCTCTCGTTATCGTTCGACCCTGGCCGTGACCTTCACCAACAAGGCCACCGAGGAGATGAAGAGTCGTGTGGTGGGTGAGTTGGCGGCCTTGTCGAAGTCGGACGATCATGACTATATGGCCGACCTTTGCCGTTCGTTGCACCTGTCGCCGGAAAAGGTGAAGGAGCGGGCCTCTGAGGCGTTGGCCAAGATATTGCACAACTATTCCCATTTCGGCATAATGACCATCGACCGCTTCTTTCAGAAGATAGTGCGCGGATTTGTGCGCGAGCTCGACCTGGAGAGCGGTTATAACATAGACCTCAATACCGATTATCTGTTGGCGCTGGCTGTCGACTCGTTCATTGATTCGGGCAGGCACGACAGGCGGCGTCAGCAGTGGATTGTCGATTATATAGACCGCAAGATAGATCAGGGCAAGGGGCGCGATTTCAAAAACGATCTTGCCGACTTTGCCAAGGTGATATTGAAACCCGAGTTCGAGAGCTATCCCGAGGGTGAGCGCATGGAGAGCATGACCGAATATATAGGTGGCATTGTCAAGAGGGGGAGGCAGATACCCGAGCGGCTGAAGGGGTTGGCCTCTGATGCCCTTGCCGCGATAGCTGCCGAGGGGTTGGGCGAGAGCGACTTCTATCATGGCAAAAACGGCCTTTACGGTTATCTGGTGAAAGTAAGCCGGGGACGGTTCGATGCTCCGGGAATGAACGTATGCAAGGCCATGACGGGCGATGACAGCTATTGGAAAAAGGGCAGGCCGATGCGTGATTATCTGATAGATGTGCTCAGGCAGACAGATGTTCTTGTGCGCGAGCTTTCGGCATGCGATACAATATTGCGGTTTTGTCATGAATATCTGATATTGGGAGACATATCGGCCGAGCTGGATGCGGTGTTGCGCGACAACAACACCATGATAATAAGCCGCACAAACTCCATGCTCTCACGTCTTACGCATGATAATGACGCACCGTTCATATACGAGAGGAGCGGCGTTATGTTCGACACCTTTCTGATAGACGAGTTTCAGGATACGTCGGCCGAGCAGTGGGGCAATTTCGCCCCTTTGGTCAACAACGCCATAGGCATGACCGAAGAGGGGCGCGAGAGCGTGGTGATAGTGGGTGATACCAAACAGTCGATATATCGTTGGCGTGGCGGCGACTGGCGTCTTATAGACGGCGGGTTGAAAAAGGACCTCGATACCAACGTCGTTGTGGAAGAGGAGGTGCTCGGCACCAACTATCGAAGCAGGCGTAACATCATACGCTTCAACAATGCGGTGATGCGGTCGGTGGTACGTTCGTGCAACGACATGCTCAACGGGCGTGTGGGCGGCGCGTTTGATGCAGGTCTGATAACCCGTGAGCAACGGGCTGAGCTTTACGACCTGTTAGACAAGGCATACCGCGACATGGAGCAGAATTACAGCCCCAAAAACAGCGATGACAAGGGGTCGATAAAGCTCTATCGCATAGACCGTGGCAGGGACGACTCCAAAGACGACATCAGGCGACGGTCGCTCGATGTGATGGTGGCCGACATGGAGCGTCTGCAAGACGACGGTTACAGAGCCTCCGACATGGCAATACTGGTGCGCGAGACCAAAGAGGCGCGCATGATAGCCTCTTATCTGCTCGATTACAAGCGCACCCATCCGTCAAAGAGGTATTGTTACGAGGTGGTGTCGGCCGAGGCGTTGAGTGTGGGCAGTTCGCCGGTGGTGCGTTTTATTCTTGCGGCCTTCGGACTTGCGGTCGACGAGGGCGACAGTGTCAATCAGGCTCTGTTCAACAGGTTTCTGGGTCGTGAGATTGCCGGACGGCTGGGCGATGACGACCGTAAGGTGGTGGCCTCGCTGAGGTCGTTGTCGTTGGAGGAGTCGTTCGAGCTCTTGTGCAGGACGTATGCCCTTGACCGTTATCCCAATGCCATTGCCTATTTGCAGGCTTTTCACGATATCGTGCTCTCGTTTTCGGAGCAGATTCAAGACCTGCCCGCATTTATGGAGATGTGGGAGCGTCACGGCGACAGGAAGTATATAGCCCTGCCGGAGGGGCAGGACTCGGTGACAATACAGACCATACACAAGGCCAAGGGGTTGCAGTATAAGGTGATATTCATACCGTTCGCCTCGTGGGAGTTGGGTGTCAAGACGGGCTCCAAGATAGGGGTGAAAAGTCCGCCGGGAGAGTATGCGCCGATAGAGGGGCTTATTGTGAGCGCCGACAAGAAGCTGGCCGCCGGTCCGTTTGCTTACTCATATCTGCGTGAGGACGTCATGAGTGTGATTGAGGATATCAACATACTGTATGTGGCGTTGACGCGCGCGGTCGACCATCTGATTGTGGGGGTGTTGCCCGAGGCTAAAGAGGGAGGCAATGTGGGCGATCTGATAGCGGGCACACTGTCTGTGGAGGGCGACAAGGTGTTTATACGCAACGACCTTAAGTCGGAGTATGAGAACGAAATTGAGGGGTGTGTGGCAGATGACGGCTCTGTGTGGTTTGGATGTAAGACACTCCGCGAGGGCGACAAGGAGGGGGTGGCAGACAGTCAGTTGTGGTTTGACAGTTATCCGTCGGTCGATTACACCGGGCGGCTGGGCATATACCTTACCAACGGACGATATTTCGACGGCGGCGGAGCGACACCGCGCAGTTACGGTGTGCGCATGCACCGTTTGTTCGAGCGGGCCGCAACCGTGAAAGATGTATATGAGTCGTTAGAGGGGCTCGCCCGGGCGGGAGAGCTTGACGCGGAGGCCTATGCAGTTCTTAAGGTGCAGATAGACAACGCTTTCTCTAACGTTTATCTGCGCGAGATGTTTTCAGACAAGGCGGCGGTATATTGCGAGCGTAACATATTGTTGCCTGCCGCCAGGAGTGTGCATGAAGAGAGGCGCGGGGGGTCGGTCTCTTCGCCGTCGCATCTGTTTGCCCGTCCCGACAGGGTGGTGGTAATGCCCGACAAGACCTATCTGCTCGACTATAAGTTCGGGGCGCCGAGAAAGGAACATGAAAGGCAGATGAGGGTATATGCGGAGTTGCTCTATTCGATGGGATATCCCGACATAAGGGCCTTTTTGTGGTATGTGTCGTCGGGAGAGCTGGTTGAGGTTTGAGACTGCGTAAGGTGGGGTTTGCGGAAATTTTATTACATTTGCAATGGGAGATCATTTAAAAGGAGTTTGAAACTGTTCAATAACGGTGAGATTATGGCGGCGGCCGGCTTTGCGGTGCCGTGGGGCCGTAAAAAAGATGTGTAAATAAAATAATATGATATGATGCGTGTTATAAAGTCAATACCCAATATGCTGACCCTTGCCAACCTGTTTTGCGGGTGTGTGGCGGTCACTTATGCCTTGTCGGGCGATGCAGTCACCGCTTTCTGGTTTGTCGTGGCGGCGGCGGTGTTCGATTTCTTCGACGGATTTGCGGCCCGTTTGCTGAAGGCCCATTCGCCCATAGGTGCCGACCTCGATTCATTGGCCGATATGGTGAGCTTCGGGGTGGCGCCGTCGGCCGTCCTGTTCATACTCGGCTTGGAGTGGTTCGGTTTCGTGGTGGCGCTGTTTTCGGCATTGAGGTTGGCCAAGTTCAACACAGACCAGCGTCAGACCACCGAGTTCATAGGGTTACCGACGCCTGCCAATGCCTTGTTTTTCATGTCTATAGGTTACATAGTGATGAGCAGTTCGGGCAGCTATCTGGCAAATGTCTTTTCGACACGTTGGTTTATTTACCTGCTCGCGGCGACATTCTCGCTTTTGATGGTATCTGAGATAAGGATGTTTTCGCTCAAGTTCAAGAGTTTCCGTTTTGGTGATAATGCGCTCAGATATAGCTTTATAGCTGTGTCGGCGGTGCTTGCGGCGGTGTTGGGCGTGAGTGCCATTCCTTTTGTGATAGTGTTGTACATAATAATGTCGCTGGCTCGCAACCTGTTGTATGTCAGGAAGATGTCTTAGTTTGTCGTTTCGCGAAAAAATGCTTACCTTTGTGGCGATTTTCGTCAGAAAACAGAAGGTATGACAAATGTGTTTCCGCAAAACTATTTCGGGTTGCTTCGGGCGCTTATGACGCTCGTGCTGACGGCTTTTTGCGGTTTGGCATACGCTCAGTTCGACTCTGACGATATTTATGACCGCACCGGTAAAAACAAGAATATTCCCGCCACGGGCCTCAAAGATGCCGATGCGCCGGTCGACTCGATAGGAGGCAAGAGAGAGAGACGTGAGAGGCGCCCCTTCGAGAGTTATCTGTTCGTCGACTCGGTGCGCACACTCAATGCTTTTTCATGGCGTCACAACCCTTACAACAACAATGTGACGCGCATGCCCATAGACACAATGCTGTCGGGTTTTTATCGTGACTATCTTTTCTTTCAGAACGAGAGCGTCGGCAATGCCTATCTGGGTAATTTGGGCGGTGCCGTAATGCCGCTCGATTTTTTCAGTCGCAAGCGTTCGGCATTCTCTTTCCTCGATGCCTATGCCGAATATCTTTACACACCCGACAATGTGTTGTATTACAATGCGCGGAGGCCTTTTTCGCAGTTGTCGTTCTTCATGTCGGGGCAGAGCAGGCGCGCCGAAGAGCAGTTGAGGGTGCTTCATTCGCAAAACATATCTCCGTCAACCTCCATAAACCTTACTTACCGCAATAACGGCACCAAGGGTATGTACAACAACCAGCGCACCACAGACAAGAATCTGTCGTTGGCTTTCGCACATACGGGGGCGCGTTATTCCGTACATGGCGGATATATATACAACATGGGCAATATACGCGAGAACGGCGGTTTGGTCGACGACCGCGAGGTGACCGACACGCTGATAGACTTGCCGCAGAACCTCACCATGAAGATGAAAGATGCACGTAACCTGTTTAAAGGCAACATCTTTTATTTCACCCAAAGCGTGGGTATTCCGTTCGTGAAGCCCGACCGTTCGCTTGGCGAGACACTTGCCGATGTGCCGGCGGTGTTTGTGGGAAGCTATCTTAATTACACCAAATACAGACGTACATATACCGACAACAAGGCCTTTATGGTCGACGACGTATATGAAAACTGGTATGTCAATCCTCACAAAACGGTCGACTCCATGTCTGAGCGTCTTTTGGAGGCCAGGGTGTTTGCACAGATTCAGCCATATAACCGAAACGGAGTCTTCGGCACCATTGACGGAGGAGTGGGTTTTAAGAACGAGAGATTCTATAATTTCAGAATGTCCGATTACCTGAGTCCGTCAAAGGGAGATATGCGTAACAGCATGTATGTGTATGCCAATGCGGGCGGACGACTGTCGAGATATTTCGTGTGGTCGGGACGTTTTCATTATACACCGATAGGTTACAGGAATCAGGACATGGCAATAGGCGGAAACGTGGAGTTTTCGGCCTATATAAGAGAACGCAAGCTGTCGCTCACGGCAGATGTTCAGTATAAGATGGAGACTCCGTCGTATTGGGACGAGCACTATTTTTCAAACCATTATGCGTGGGACAACTCTTTCGGCAAAGAGAAAGAGACCAGGCTTGACGTAAAACTTGCCGTCCCCTCGGTGGGTTTTGAGTTGGGTGTGCGGCAGAGCATCATGTCTGACAAGGTCTATTACGACAACCTCTCTTTGCCGCAGCAACGGGGAGGGACGATGAGCGTTACGGGCGGTTACATACGCAAGGACTTTCGTTGGCGCGGGCTTCACCTTAACCATCGTGTGCTGTTGCAGTGGAGTTCCGATCAGGAGGCGGTGAGTGTGCCGTTGGTGTCGGCCAATGCCACCTATTTCTATGAGTTTTCGATAGTTAAAAATGTGTTGAGGTTGCAGTTGGGTGTGGATGGTTATTATAACA
>CAMRVW010000119.1 GCA_947054185.1 uncultured Rikenellaceae bacterium
AGGGCCAAGGCGTGGGATAATGGGCGGCGAGGGGGTGATTAGGCTGGTGGTGAGGCCTTGGAATGCTCTGCGGGATGCGGCCCTCCGTTGGCCGAGGCTCCGGGCCACTCGGGCTTGCGTGCCTCAGCCCGGCACAAGGAAGAGGCTTACGGCATACTTCGTAATGCCGGGTATAAGGAAGAGTGTGCGGTTTCGTTACACTCAGACCGCGCCATGCCGAAGCGGAAAGCCATTCTTCACGCAGCCTGCCGAGACGGTAAATTACAGAATATGATACTATGTCAAGAGTAAGATGTGGTGCAAGTGTTGTCAGACTGCTATTTATATTTTCCCGCACTGCCCCACTTTTGTTTGCTGCATTGTTTTCGCATCCTTTTTCGCGAGCGGCATGGCCCGTGTTTTGACATACTTTAGGCACAAAACCCAGGGCCGAAAACAGATATGCCATAAATGTGTAAGACGCATGTCGAAACACATTTATGGCATATCTGTACTTTATCCTTAGTTTGTACTCAATATATCTCAAATCGGGGTCTGAGACCCCTCCCCCGGAAGGGCCGCCGGAGGCAGTTCCCGCAAAATAACGGCAGTTCCCGCAAAAACGACAGCCCGCAATTCACCTGAAGTCGATGATCTCGACACCGGGATAGTTAGCAGAGTTGAAGTTGACGTCGGGCAAATCGGTGTTGCCGGGCACACCGACCTCTATTATGTGACTGTCGGCTCCCTGACCGAACTTCAATGCGACCACACGACCGCCGAATATGTAAATGACAGCCTCAAGCCGGTCGACGCCGACAGCGCGACACATCTTGCCTCCAATATTGTGAGAGCCTAACTCTTGATACGAGGCCGACTCGCTGTAACTGAATATGTCGACAGGTGAGAAAACGGCCGATGTGTCGACAGCATCTATCATGACCTCGTTATTGGCGGGGATGTACGTATATTTGGCCGACTCGTCACCAAATACGAGAGCGTCACCGCCGGCAACGCGATAACGCTGCCCTTTGACGGTTATATTGCCTTTTACCGTGCCGTCGAGTATGAAGTCGACGGTAAAACCGCGATCGGGATCAAACGGTTTCAAAGCCTGACACACGGTCACGTCACTCTGAGCAAACACAGAGGCCGACACCAACAAACACAACGACAATAATATATACCTCATACCTTTTAATTTTTCGTTAACAAATGCGCCCTCATCAAAATAAGAGAGACATCACCCCTTGTAACAAAAATTGCGCCATAAAAACAAGTGACTCCCCAAAACCAATAGCACGAAACCACTAAAGAGATATGCTTAAAAACACCCCGCCCCCCAAAAACCGACTCGAAAGCCATGCCTCAAAACCAGCACATGCCAAACCGCTTATCGACCGGGGACCGCACACTCCTTGCAAAAGGCACACTGCTCTATTCCATCTCGTTATTGCCTCTGTCGAGCTCATATAACAACACCTCCAACGATGCGATGTCGCCTATAAGCACCGTGCGGGGCTTGCTGCCGTTCTGCTTGCCGACAATGCCCGCCCTCTCGAGCTGATCCATTATGCGGCCTGCACGGTTGAAGCCTATGGAGAAGTTGCGCTGTATGGTCGAGGCCGAACCCTGCTGATTGGTTACCACATAACGGGCCACCTCGTCGAAGAGGCCGTCACGACGCGATGTGGTAACGCCGGCAGACTCCGAGTCACCCTCTTTCTCTTCGGGCTGATACTCGGGAAGCTCGTAAGCGTCGGGATAACCCTGCTGCGCCCCGATATACTCGGTTATCTTCTCCACCTCTGGGGTGTCTATGAAGGCACATTGCACACGGGTGGTCTCGTTACCCGTCGACACCAGCATATCGCCGCGACCTATCAGCTGGTTGGCCCCCGGCTGGTCGAGGATGGTGCGCGAGTCTATCATGCTCGACACGCGAAAGGCGATGCGGGCGGGGAAGTTGGCCTTTATGACACCCGTTATGATGTTGGTGGTGGGACGCTGTGTGGCTATCACAAGGTGTATGCCCACGGCACGGGCCAACTGGGCAAGACGTGCTATGGGGGTCTCTATCTCACGTCCCGCCGTCATTATAAGGTCGGCAAACTCGTCTATTATAACCACGAAATAGGGCATGAAACGGTGCCCCTTGTTGGGATTGAGACGACGCTCGGTAAACTTCTCGTTATACTCCTTGATGTTTCGCACCTTGGCCTTTTTGAGCAGGTCGTAACGGGTGTCCATCTCCATGCAAAGCGAGTTGAGCGTATATACAACCTTCTGTGTGTCGGTGATGATGGCCTCCTCCTCTTCGGGCATCTTGGCAAGGAAATGCTTCTCGAGGTTGGAGTAAAGCGTAAGCTCGACCTTCTTGGGGTCGACAAGCACGAACTTAAGCTCGGCGGGGTGCTTCTTGTAAAGGAGCGATGTTATTATAGCGTTGAGACCCACCGACTTACCCTGACCCGTGGCACCGGCCACAAGCATGTGGGGCATCTTGGCAAGGTCTATGACGAAATCTTCGTTCTGTATGGTGCGCCCCAATACCACAGGCAAATCGTAACCGCACTCCTGGAACTTGCTCGACTTAAGCACCGAATACATGCTCACCACCTCTTTGTCTTTGTTGGGCACCTCTATGCCTATGGTGCCTTTGCCCGGAATGGGCGCTATGATGCGTATGCCGAGTGCCGAGAGACTCAGGGCAATGTCGTCTTCGAGGTTTTTTATCTTGGATATGCGCACACCGGGGGCCGGCACTATCTCGTAAAGGGTCACCGTCGGACCTATCGTGGCCTTTATCTTGTCTATCTTGATGGAGAAGTTTTCAAGCGTCCGTACGATGCTGTTCTTGTTTTCATATATCTCCTCTTCGGTCACGGTCACAGGACGGGTGTGGTTGTCGAGCAACTCTATGGGCGGCAGCTTGTAACGGCTGAGCTCGCGCGTGGGATCATATACCGACACGTCTATATCGTCGTCGTCCATCTCGTCGGGCGTGTTGGTGGTTATCACAAGGCCGTCGTCGGCCATATCGTCGCCCGTATCATCAGAGGCGCCCGTGGTCGGGGCGAGAGAGGTACCGGCGGTCGAGGCGAGCTCAAAGCCCGAGTCGCTGTCGTAACTGCCCACATAGAGAGGCTCGGCCGTCCCCTGCGGCTTCTCTATCACCAACTCGACCTCTGAGCCGACACCGTTTGGCACGTCACCCGACGAGGCCTCGTAAGAGCCTCCAAGGGGTATGTCGTAAGCGGCACCGATACCACCGTCTGTGACCTCGAAGCCATCGTCAGAGGTGTTGTCGTCGATGCCTGACAACGAGCCGTGCACCTTGTCGTCATAAGCCACGAACTCCGAAGGCTCGCTCTGGTCTATTATGAAAAACTCCTCATCGTCAGAGGGTTCATTCCTGGCACCCGACACATCGACGGGCGATGCCACCACCGTTTTCTCGTTGGCAAGCGACAGAAGCTCGTCTATCTCATCGTCGCTCATGTCGTTGAGATTTTTGGAAGTGGCTATCAGCTTGCCGCTCTCGTCTATTATGGGGGCGGTGAACATTACCGCATTGTCGAGGTCGAAAGAGACCCCGTATTCGTCGCGCACCTTGCCGGCAGTGCGTCTGCGCGGCAAATCACGATGCTCTATGTTGCCGAAAGCCAGCGGATCGATACGCTCTGAAAGGGGCTGGGGATGGAACTCGGGCTTGACGAAGACCCCGAGCGACGAGGTGACGACACTGTCGCCCGGCGTATGGCTCTCTGCCTGAGGCTCGGTGCCGATGTCGACGGGCTTGTCGGCAACCTCTTCACGCGCTTTGGTTTCAGGACGGCTGTCGGCAGGTTGCGCATCTGTTGCAGGCTCGGGTTGTGCTGCCACAGGTGTCGGTACCACGGGAGAAGATGCCGCAGCCTGCGCCGGCTGTGACGACACAGGTGTCGGCTGCGGCACGTTCTGAGGCTGCTTGGCCGCCATGGGGCGAGGCTTGGAGGGACGGTTGAGACGCGATTTTACAAGGTCTATGGTCATGGCCACCGTGGCGGCAAGCGAAGAGGTGACCACATTGATGAACACTATGGTGTAACGGGTGGTGTAAACCAACCATAACAGCAGCAGCATCAATAATATGATGTCGGCACCCAGCCCGCCGAAGATGGTATCCATCCACCCCGCCGTATAATATCCGAACCCGCCGCCGAGGCTGCTGCCGAATATGCCGTTGAGCTCGGGCCAGAAGTGGGCTGCAAATATAGAGCCTATCACGGTGAGCATCAGCAACGACACTATGCCCTTACGCATGCGGCGCACCTTTATCTTGAACATTACCAGCGACACCATCATGACCATAACAGGCAGGCATACGCCGAAAATGCCGAACCACCGTCCCACGAACAGGTGACCGATGACCACACCGAAGCGTCCCATAAGGTTGCGCGCCTCGAACGGGTCGAGCACGAAGAACGACTCTGTGTCTATGGACTGGTCTTCTTTCCATGTGAGAAAATAGGATATGACCGCCACCAACATGAACACCGACAGGAAAAACAACATCATGGACAACACATACATAGCCGTGTTCTCGCCCCCCTTGCCGGCAGACTTGGGACGCCCGGACTGTTGTGTCGCGCGACCCTTGACCGACGGGCGCGCACCTGCGGCTGACGGACGGGCGGCCGACGAACGCGCACCTGCGACCGTCGAGCGTGTGCCCGTGGCGGTGGTGCGTCTCTTGGCGGCAGTCGACATGGTCGCCCCGTCGTCGAACGGCGAGTCTGCCCTCTTTCTAATCACTCCTTTGCCTCCGTTGTCTTTACGTGTCATCTAAATCTCTCTTTCTGTCTTCGTTGGTGAAAAAGTATCTGTTTCTAAAAACCTCAGCGTCTAATGTGTGAGCCGTACTCCCCTGCTCCGCCGACGGCTCCATATCTATAGTTTTGCCCCTGTACCGCTCTTTAAGGGCGCCCGTTACACAATGCGTTTTGGCGCAATATGTCACCTGGCATTCATATATTCTTTCAACTTTGCCTCCAGGCGCCTGTCATAGCCATCGCCACCGCTCGATTCAAAGATATGGCTTGCCTCAAAGGCGGTGTCGTTGAGCATGTCGACACTCTCAAGCAGGCTTCTGACCCTTCTGGCCACGGCGGGAGCAGGGTCTATCACCTCTGCCGCCCCACCCGCCGCCCGTTCGAACTGACGCCTGAGGAACGGATAGTGGGTGCATCCCAACACTATCTTGTCGGCACCGCGCCCCAACAGCTCGGCCACATAACGCTCCACAAGAGCATAGGCCTCGTCGGTGGACTCTCTGTCGCTCTCGACAATCTCGACCAACCCCTCGCCGGCAATGGATATGACATCGGCCTGCGACCACGTGCGACGCAGACGTGCCAGTGCAGCACCGTTGACAGTGCCACGGGTGGCCACCACACCCACCGTGCCCGTGTGGGTGGAGAGCACGGCAGGCTTCACCGCCGGCTCCATGGCCACAAACTGCACGGGATAAGTGGCCCGCAGATAGTCTATGGCTGCCACAGAGGCCGTGTTACAGGCAATGACGACGATCTTGGCACCCTGACCCATGAACCGCTCGACCGCCTCGGCCACAAAGCGGCGCACCTCCCCGGCAGGCCGTCCTCCATAAGGACAACGCCCGCTGTCGGCATAATAGATGGTGTTTTCATGCGGCAAAAGAGCGATTATCTCGCTGAGGACGGTAAGACCGCCCATACCCGAATCGAAAACGGCAATAGGTGATGACTTATCCATTTCTCGCACGGCTTTTCACTCCGACACCAAAACCCATACCCTCACGGCTCCGCGTCGGCACGACCACACGGCTTGACCCCAAACCTGCAGCCCGTTTTTTCAAAAATCGGAACAAAGATACGAATAAGCCGAGAGGCAAGCAAATTTTATTTGTTTGTCCGAGGCGGAGTATCTTAAAACCGTAAGGTTAAAGATACGAATAAGCCGAGAGGCAAGCAAATTTTATTTGTTTGTCCGAGGCGGAGTATCTTAAAACCGTAAGGTTAAAGATACGAATAAGCGAGAGCAAAAGCAAACGAGAGTTTGGTTTTGCCGAGCGGGAGTATCTTAAAACCGTAAGGTTAAAGATACGATTAAGCCGAGAGGCAAGCAAA
>CAMRVW010000120.1 GCA_947054185.1 uncultured Rikenellaceae bacterium
ACCCGCTTGGAGTCGACGACTTCGGGTCGGTTGTGGTCCAGGCCACATTGATGCCGCGCAGGTTTCGCTTTAGGGCGCGCCGCTTTGCGCCGGTGTTTTGCCGCTCAGCCCTTATTGTCTGCCGCCATGCCTTTGCACTCTTCCCGCAATGGCCATGGCCCCTGTTTGAATATCCTTTAGGCACCAACTCCAAGGGCCAAAAACGAAAATATGATATAATGATGTGAGACCCGAGTCGAAACACCATTATATCATATTTTCGTACTTATTCCTTAGTTGTTCCTCAAAAATATCAAATCGGGGTCTGGACCCCTCCCCCGGAAGGGCCGCCGGAGGCAGTTCCGGCAAACCAAACGGCAGTGTCGTCAAAACGGGCACGGTCCTTTGGCACACTTATTGCTAAATATCCGACAGAGTCGACAAAGGTCAACCGACTTTCGGTTGCTTTGAAAGGCCGCAATTTAATAACACAAAAATATAATCTATCATGAAAAAGACTATCTTATCACTTCTAGCACTCTTTGCAATCACCGCCACCCCCGCTATGGTAATGGCGCAAACACAAAAAACGGCAACCTCGCAAAATGCCGACATAACAAACAGGCAAGCCAAACGCGCCATGCGTCAGGCTGAAAACGATGCTGTCATCGCCCGCGTGGCAAAAGCCGTAAACTCACGTCAGTTCACATATATCGCCACCGAGCTCAGCTCTTCGGGCTATGCGGCCATCTCAAATATCAAACTCAACCAACTGTGGGACATAAGGGTGACTCCTCAATCGCTCTATGTCTATCTGCCCATATACGGCGCCCCCAACCCATTCAGCCAACCCTCTATATTCAACCGCCTCGATTTCACCACAAACAATTATTCTTATAACGTGCAACCCATGAAAAACGGCGGCTCGACCGTAACGATAAAAGCCACCGACCAAACCACCAACCGCGATTACACCTTCGTAATCAACGTGTCACCCATGGGACAAAACAGCACCCTTATGGTTAACTCGACATTCACCGGCCCGGTAACCTTCATGGGTAACATCAATTACGCATACTGAATGACATATAAACAAAAATGCCCGACATAAAGCCGGGCATTTTTTTATTTGTAACAATCAAGATATCCGAGAGGCCTATTTACCCTCATTCATCACCCTGTTCTGCCTGTTGATGCTCTCGACATGAATGGCGTCCAATATCTTGATAAGGAAGTCTTCCGACAGGTCGAGCATCTGAGACTGCCTTTTGACCTTATCCAAAATTTCTCCCCAACGATTTGTCTGCAAAATGGTTACGTTATTCTCCCTCTTTATCATGCCTATCTTCTCGGCCACACTCATGCGCCTTGCGAGCACTGCCAGAAGCTCGGCATCCAAATGGTCTATCTGGCCGCGCAACTGGTCGAGCGCCTGCTTGAACTCCACGTTGTCGGTGTCTTCATTGCGCCACCTGATGGCGTCGAGCATGACGGCAAGATCTTCGGGTGTGAGCTGCTGGGCAGCATCGCTCCACGCCTCGTCGGGACACACATGACTCTCTATGATAAGACCGTCAAAGCCCATGTCGGCAGCTTTCTGCGCCACCTCGGCCACATAGGCCCTCTTGCCCGTTATGTGCGAAGGGTCGCATATCATGGGCAGCTCAGGCAAACGGCGGTGCATCTCTATGGGTATGTGCCACATGGGATTGTTACGGTATGACGACGCCCCGAAAGTGGAGAATCCGCGGTGAATCAACCCCACCTGCTCAATGCCGACGGCCTGCAAACGCTGAACGGCACCATGCCACAAATCTATGTCGGGATTCATTGGGTTCTTCACCAACACGGGTATCTTGACACCGCGCAACGCATCGGCTATGTCCTGCACACTGAATGGATTAACCGTGGTGCGGGCACCTATCCACAAAACATCCACCCCAAACTCCAACGCATTCTCAACATGCTTGCTCGAAGCCACCTCCACCGCCACCGGCAACCCCGTCTCCTTGCGGGCCTCATCGAGCCACGCCAATCCGCGCACACCCACACCCTCAAAGGTACCGGGACGCGTACGGGGCTTCCATATCCCGGCACGTATCATGTCCACACGACCCGTGGCAGCCAAACGGCGCACGGTCTCCAAAGTCTGCTCTCTCGTCTCGGCACTGCAAGGACCGGCAATGACAAGTGGCCTCTTTTTCTTCAATTCAATCATATCGTAAGTTTTTAATTTTCAAGCTATTTTATCACCCGCCGTATGCCGTTGGCCCTCTTGATTGCCTCCGCCAACCCCTCACGGTCATCTTTCTCTATCATCTTGCGCAACAGCTGAAGCTGATGTATATGCTCCCTCAAAACGTCTAAAACGTTATATTTATTCTGCATCAATATGGGCACCCACATCTGCGGCGAACTTTTGGCCAATCGCACAGTGCTCTCGAAGCCGCCACCGGCCAAATCGAGTATGCGATCATCCTCCAACTCTTTCTCAAGCACCGTAAGAGCCAATGCAAACGACGTCACATGCGATATATGGCTCACATAGGCGGCATGGAGATCATGTTCCTCGGCGCTCATATACTTGATATACATGCCCATACGTTCATATATAGTCGTCACGGTGTCAACCACGTCCGCATCCGACCTCTCCTGCTGGCAAAACACCACCACCCGACCACGGAAAGCCCCGCTCACCGCCGCTCCTGCACCACTGTATTCGGTGCCCCACATGGGATGGGTTACCAGAAACCTCCCTCTGGACGGGTGACGCGCAATAACCTCGCAAAGCTCTTCTTTCGTCGACCCCATGTCTATTACTATCTGACTGTCGTTAACCTTATTAAGCACCTTCACGGCCACAAGAGGTATCGCATCCACCGGTATGGTTATGGCAATAAGGTCAGAGCAGCCGACAGCCTGGTCGAGCGTCATAATCTCATCCACCAATCCCCTCTCAAGCGCAACCTTACAGTTCTCGGCATCAGTATCGACACCCACAATACGACTTGCCATCCCCGCCTCACGCATGGCTATGGCAAACGAGCCGCCTATCAAACCCACCCCGACAACAGTAATCCTCATCGTACTCTGTCACTTATCCTGTCAGACACCCGGCCGAGCGTCGCCACATCGGCACATAAACTTATACGCACATAACGCTCCCCCTCCGAACCGAATATGCCACCCGGCGTCACAAACACGTCATAGCAATCCAATATGCTGTCTATGAAGGAATAACAATCACTCTCATCGTCAGGTATGCGTCCCCATACAAACAGCCCCGCCTGCCCTTTGTCGGCACGGCAACCAAGCTGCTCCATTATGCGATAACCTAACCGTTCACGCTCTGCATACGCCTCATTAAGAGCCGAATACCACTCGTCGCCAAGCCGCAGGGCCACCGCCGCAGCCACCTGCATGGCACCAAACATACCCGAATCCATATTGCTCTTGAAACGCATCACCTCGGAAAGTCGCCGACTATCGCCTATAAGCGCACCTATGCGCCAACCGGCCATATTGTGACTCTTAGACAACGAGTTAAGCTCTAAGGCCACCTCCATCGCACCCGCCGACTGCATTATGGAGACAGGTCTGTCGGTGCGAATGAAGCTATACGGATTATCGCTGACCAACAATATGTTATGTCTTCCGGCAAAAGCCACCAGCTCGTCGAACAACCCGGGTCGAGGCATCGCCCCCGTGGGCATGTTGGGATAATTGACCACCATTATCTTAACCCCGTCAACCCCCTCGGCCTCTATCCCGGCAATGTCGGGCTGCCAGCCGTTATCGCCACGCAGACGATATTCCACGCACTCGGCACCCGCCAACGTGAACGCCGACCTATATGCAGGATATCCGGGATTGGGTATCAACACCCTGTCGCCGGGGTCTATATATGTCATCGCAATATGCATCAACCCCTCCTTAGAGCCTATCAGCGGCAGTACCTCTGCCTGAGTCAGGCTGACACCGTAACGTGTTCCATACCACTCGGCAAAAGCCTCGCGCAAATCGGCAATGCCCGCATAAGGCCGGTAACCATGAGCATCGGGCCTGCCCGCCTCCGCCGCAAGAGCGTCAGTCACAGACATATGAGGCGCCATGTCGGGACTTCCTATCCCCAACGATATTATGTCGCGCCCGCCCTCTCTCAGCTCGGCAATCCGGCGCAATTTCTTCGAGAAGTAATATTCCCCCACCGACGACAACCTATCCGCAAGCCTGATATCCATATCTTTACACATTTAATAACATCACTCCACAAAACGACCTTTCTTATAGACCCCGCACACGCAAAGTTCATCCGTCAGCCTCCTTGCCGCCACCACCGCCTTGTCGAAATCGGCCTCATCGCCAAACTCCACATCGGCATGAAACAGATAGGTGAAAGGATCGGCAGGTATCGGACACGACAGCAACTTACTCATATTAAGCCCCTGTTCATCAAAGCATCGCAGCACGGCCACCAATGACCCTTGCCTGTGCGGCACCTTGAAATAGAGCGATGCCTTGTCGGCTCCATCCACCCTTTCGGCCTTGTCAGCCCGGCATATAACAAGGAAACGGGTGTAATTGTCCTTTACCGTATGTATGTCGGCCGCAACAATATCGAGACCGAACAGCTCGGCCGCCAACGATCCGGCAATGGCCGCCACATGACGCTCTTCCGCCAGACTCACCCTCCGCGCACTAAGAGCCGTATCTTCCGTCTCCACCAGTCTCAACCGCCGACCCTGTCCCTCAAGGAAATCGACACACTGAAGCAACGCCATAGGATGCGAATGCACCTCCTCGATCTCATCCAACCTCACACCGGGCAACGCCATCAGATGCTGACGTATGTGAAGCAGCACCTCGCCTGTTATACGATAAGCACCTCCCTCCAACAAACCGTAATTGGGCATTATACTCCCGGCAATGGAGTTTTCTATCGCCATGATACCCGCATCGACACTCCCCTGCCCGACACATCTGGTCACATCGCCAAATGTGGCACACGCCACCGCCTCGACATCTTCACCGAAGAAACGCCGTGCCGCCAGTTGATGAAAACACCCCTCATAACCCTGCATCGCCACTTTGACAACTCCACTCATAATCCAAAACAAAAAGCTCCGATCGAAAACCGACCGGAGCATACATTAATATCATTAAAACACACAACCCTCCGGCCTAATCTTTTTGAAAGAAAAAGCTAAAATAAAAGCCGTAATAATAGTTGCACATCTGCATAGTAAAATCACCTTTAACCTTACAAAGGTAATAAATAATTTCATTATACATACATTTCATCAAAAAATATAATCATTTTTACAACAGACGACCTATTAGTTATTTTGTGGAAACTGCTGTTTAATGGATTGCTGGCATTATATTGACAGAACTGCCTCCACCAGGCTGTTGCACCGGCAATTTCCCGCACCGACTGCCCGCCTCACACTAAAATCTCACTCTCCACTCTCTTGACCCCGGATCCACACACTATGAGGCCGGCGCTGATGCCGACATATTTTTTGAGTTTCTCAAGGCTTTTGCCAACAGTTATTTGCCCACAGTTTTTGAGTTCGACAGTTTTTTATGTCCCGACAGGGCAATGGCGCAACTGGCCGCATCTCGCGGTGGGCAGAAAATCTCCCAACGGAAGGCCGCACACCGCAGGGCAATATATGCCGCAGTGACTCAATCTATCTCGCCCCGCCCATTACCTCCCCGCCTTGCTCCCACAGGCCCCGCGCCGCTCTCCGTCGGGCAAAAGGCACATCTCTCACTCTCCCGACCCCGAATCCGCGTCCTATGCGACCGACCTGCGGTCGGCCCACTCCCGCTGGCTTTTGTGGGGAGGCTGTGCTTCGCGACTTTTGATGTCGCACTATTTTGTCGTAAGGTCTTGACACCTATTTTTGTCCCGACTGTTTTTGTGCATCGCAGTTTTGCCCGCAAGGCTTCTGTCACGACAGGGTTTTCGTCCCGGCAGGTCGGCCGAGGCACGAGGCCGCAACGGGCCGACCATCCGTTAGGCCAAAAATACATTCTCGCACAACCGAGCAAGCCGAGAGGAATACTGCGACGTATTATAGCTGCATCTTTTTTATCTTAGCTGTTTTTATGTCGAAAGGCTTTGATACCGCATGGCTTT
>CAMRVW010000121.1 GCA_947054185.1 uncultured Rikenellaceae bacterium
CACCTCCTCAAACCGCAGAAACCTCATCCAATACAAGGCCCCGCTGCAACTATTTCCCTCTGTTGCGACTGCAAAGATACACATCTTTTTATATAATATCCAAATTTTTTATCACTATTTTTTTGCCAAAATACTCCTAACAGCAAACAATCATCTGGAAAACAAAGGGTTGTGCGAGTGAATATTTTTATATAGGGGAATATCTTACACCCGTTTATACCCAAAAGCGGCATACCACAAATCAAATATTGATTACCCGGCTATGACGACAGTGATGTCGTCGCGGTTAAGGTATTGTCGTGCCACTCGCATTATGTCGTCGGGAGTGGTTTGTTTTATTGTGTTTACGATCTGCTCTATGCGTAAGTTGTCGGTGTTGTTCTGTATGTTTTCTATCGAGACGTCGCAGATTCCGAAAGGGCCGTCGAGAACGCGCATCATCTCGCCTATCATGACGCTTTTGACCATATCTAACTCGGAGTCGGGCACAGGATAGGTGCGCAACTGTTCTATCTCTGAGAATATCTCGTCTATAGATGCCCGGGTGTGTTGTGACGACACCTGAGTGGCAATGACAAGATAGCCTGATTCTTCGAAGCAGCCGGTGCGGGCCACTATGCCATATGTGTAACCCTTGTCTTCGCGCAGGTTTCGCACCAGTCTGGAACCGAAATAGCCGCCGAGAAGGGCGACAGCCACCTGCATGGTGACATAGTCGGGGTGGTTGGCATCGAACAGAACTCGTCCCATGCGCAGTGATGACTGGAGGGCGTCGGGCTTGTCTATCTTGGCGTAAGAAACAGAACATGGCTTATCAATAGGGCAGTCTGCCTTTTGTCCGTGAGGAAGAGTATCTATGGCGGCCGATATGCGGTCGACAAATCCCGGTTCGATATTGCCGCTCACCACGGTGAAACTATTTTCAATATTGTAATGGTCGGCAAAAAAACGCTTAAGATGGTCGGTGGTGAGGGTATCGTAAGCCGTCTCGGGAGATGACTTGCCATAGGGATGGTTTTCGCCGTATATAGATTTCCAGAAAAGCTCTGTGGCCATGACATCGACACGGGTACGCTCCACTGTAAGGTTTTGTTTGCGTTTGGAGGCATAGACTGCGAGCTCCTTTTCGGAAAACAGAGGCTCCGATAGTATCTCGGTGAGAAAGTCGAGGGTCTTGTCCAAGAATTTGTTAAGACAACAGAGTGTTATGATGGAGTAATCGCGGTCGATGGAAGTATTGTAATAGATACCGTAATAGTCGAGCATCTCGGAAAGCTCTTCCGATGTGTGGCTTGCAGTCCCTTCGGCCAGCATGCCCACAGTGGCAGAGGCAGTGAAAGGGTGGTGCTGGTAACGCGATCCGGCACGAAAAACGACGCTTATTCGTACAAGGTCGAGTTCGGAACTTTTAATGCAATGCACCGTTGCTCCGGCAGGTGTATGGTGGGTGGTGAACCCTATGACATCCACAGATGACGGTATGTTTACCGACGGCGGACAGTCGAGAGGCTTATATTTCATGGCTATTTTTTAAGGTAATAGAATGTTGAGGTATTGTTCTCGGCGAAGATGCGACGCGATGTTTCGATGATATCGTCAGGGGTGACGGCACGGTAACGGTCAAGCTCGCCGTTGACCAGCGATATATCGCCCAACATCTCGTAAAAGCAGAGGTTCATGGCTTTATCCATTATATTGACCTCACCGAAGAGTATGTTAGACTCGAACTTGTTTTGCACCTTGGTAAGTTCGTATGCGTCGACCCTTTGTGTGCACATCTTTTCAAGTTCGTCCATAAGGGCCCGGCGCGCCTTTTGCGGATCGACATCGGGTGAGACATATCCGCCGGCGATGAAGAGTCCGGGATCTATATCGCCCGTTATATATGCGTCGACAGAGGTGAATAGCCCCTTGTGCTTGACCATAGACTGATAAAGACGTGATGAGTTGCCGCAAGACAAAAGGTCGGAGATGGTGTCGCACACCACAAAATCATCGCTTGTGCGTCCGCCCATGTGGAATATTACATACACCATGGATGCAGGAACATCGGCCTCTATGGTAAGCGTTTGAGGTGCTGTCTGCGGAGGCTCTTGCGGCAATATCCTTTTTTCTCCGCTCTTTTTGGTTATCTGACCGAAGCGTGATTCCACCATGTCGAACATCTGTTCATAGTCATAATTACCGGCAATGGATATTATGGCATTATCGGGGGCGTAATAGCGGTCGTAAAAGGCGTGCACCTCTTCGAGTGTGGCGTTTTTGACGTGATCGGGAGACAGACCTATGGTTGAATGGCCGTATGGGTGCACCTTATAGACAAAAGGTCTCAGGCGAAGCCACAGGTTACCGTACGGACGGTTAAGGTAACGCTCGTTAAATTCTTCGACCACCACTTTCTTTTGCACCTCAAGAGAGTCTTCGTTTATATTGAGACCACACATGCGGTCGGCCTCAAGCCAAAGGGCTATATCTATGTTATCTTGAGGCAGAGTGATATAAAAGTCGGTATAATCATTATTTGTAAAGGCGTTGTTTTCGCCGGCGGCCATCTGTATGGGATCGTCGAAAGACGGGGCGTTGCGCGAACCGGCGAACATAAGGTGTTCGAACAGGTGGGCGAATCCGGTACGGTCAGGCTCTTCATCGCGCGAACCCACCTTATATATGATATTGGTGGCAGCCATGCGGGTGGCTTTGTCGCGGTGGGCCAGCACTGTAAGACCGTTAGAGAGAACTTTTCGTCGGTAATCTATCATGCTTGTTTATTTTCGGTTATAGGACTGTATTTATGGAGTGAAACCCTTTGCGGTCATCCCTGCTTGGCAAGTTCTTCTTCCAATATTTTAAGCCCTTTTTCATTGGCGACACCGCGTATGTGGTAATTGATGAACTGGCGGTGTGTCAAGTTAAGGTTGAGATTGTCTTTGACGCCGCTTATCCAACCTGTGAACATATCGTTCATGGTGCCCATGACATAGGTGATGATAGCATCTTTGTCGAAATCGTCGCGGTATATTCCCTCTCTGACACCCTGGTCTATATTGTCTTTTATGAACGAAGCCATGATATTTTTGAGGTGTTCGAGGTGGCGATCGTATATTTCGGGATAGGTGTTTCTAAATGTGCGATAGAATGATGCCGAGTGTGGCATTGGGTTTTGCTCCTGAAACTCCATCACCTTTATCAACATGCTCACCGCATTGAGCTTCTCACCCGCAAGCGGAGACATGAAAGAGAAATAGCGGCGGCAACGAAACGACAGCACCTCTTCTAAAAGAGTCTCTTTGTCTTTGAAGTTATTGTAAAGCGTCATTTTGGTGACACCTATTTTTTCGGCTATCTCATCCATTTTGAGCGACTCGCCACCCTTGCGCTCAAATAGAGTGTGTATCGCCTCTATGTATATATCTTTTTTAGTCTTTTTCATAAATTAATTTTTATCATGCGGTCCATTATTTCCAAGCAGATTATCGAGGCATCGGGCGACACTTATACCCTCAACAGGGTGAACAAAATCGGGCATGACCTCTTTAAGCGGATGCAGTACGAACTCACGACGGCATATGAGAGGGTGGGGTATCTGTAAAAGCGGTGTCGATATTACCTCATCATTCCAAAAGAGTATGTCTATATCCATATTGCGCGAAGTGTAACCCGTCTCGCCCCTTTTTCTGGTCTCCCATTTGGCTCTCTCTTCATCATCGGTGCCTCGCCGACGTCCGTACATATTTTCTATGTGCCATATATTTTTCAGAAAATCATAAGGCCCGAGCTCTGAGGTGACCACCAGCACCTGATTGAGGAAATCTCTCTCTGCCGTAAAGCCGCAAGGTGCCGACACTCTGACTGACGATTCGGCAATAATGGCGCCCAGGTGTTTTTCTATCATGCCTTTGACCGTCACAATATCGGCATTTATGTTGTCACCATTGCCACCTGTGATTATAACGACCCTGTTCATGCCTTGCGTATGAGTTTACTTATGGATAGGGCGAAGTGTACGAACAATATTTTGGTGTTGGCGTTGAATGACAGCTCGAGAGCCACACGCTCGAACTCGGATATAAGTATCTCTATGTTGGAGTTGTTGACAAAGGGAAAAAACCGTGTTATGAACTGTGCATGTCGGCCAAACGAATAATTGAGCTGCGGCACACCGACAGTGACCATATAACTGTCGCGGAGCATGCGCAGAGAGTAAGATATAAAATCTTTTTGCGCCTCACGACTCAATGATGCCGCGTTTTCGCCCCATTCGATAAGCCCTGTGTGGTTGACGGCAAAACATAGCCTCATAAGGCTTGCAAACATGTTGAAGTTGGTGTCGTCCTCATCGTTGTCTTCAGCCATCGCATGTGCACTCAGAATATCTCCCTGTGAACTTTTGGCAACAGCCCCGGCATCGATACCGGGAAATCGTGCCGACAGGTAATCTGTCATATCTTCAACCCCTATAGGCGGTATATTGACCGTCTGGGTGCGTGAGAGTATTGTTTTAATGATCGCATCGGGGCTTTGGCTCACCAATATGAAAAGCGTCTTTTCGGCAGGCTCCTCGAAAAGTTTGAGCAGCTTATTGGCAGCACTGTCGTTCATACGTTCGGGAAGCCACATTATCAATATTTTATATCCTCCCTCGTACGACTTATATCCGAACTTTCTTATTATCTCGTATGCCTCTGACCTATTGATGATGCCCTGGCCGTTTTTACCTATTCCTATATGTTCGTACCATTCGCTCTCGTTGAAGTATCCCTGAGGAATGGTGTTTTGCATGTCACCATCCCGGCACACATTCATCATCTCGCGCCATTTCTCTATCAGCGAATCGCTCGTGATCTCTGAAGAGCCGCTCGTATTGCGTTTTATAACAAACTCACTGTTAGAGACGGGAAAAGAGAAGTGCAAGTCGGGGTGTTCCATTGCAGCAACCTTATAGCACGACGGGCATACACCACACGAATCGCCATCCCGGCGGTTTTCACACAGTATATACTGCGCATAGGCAACAGCCAACGGTAACGCACCGTAACCACAACGACCCGCAAACAACTGGGCATGCGAAATGTGACCTATATCAACACCATGCGATAACAGCTCCTTGACACCATTCTGTCCTATTATATCCGAAAATCTCATATTGCAAATTTATTAATCTATTTCCGTTTTACAAACCTTGGTTACAGTAACGACGGTTATTTTGCGGAAACTGACGTTATTTTGCGGGAACTGCCTCTGGCGGCCCTTCCGGGGGAGGGGTCACAGACCCCGATTTGATATTTTTGAGAACAAACTAAGAGGGAAGTACGTAAAATCAGATAAAGGTGTTTCGACTTGGGTCTTACACCTTTATCTGATTTCCCGTTTTTGGCCCATGAGGTCTGGGCCTGAATGATATTCAAACAGGGGCCATGACCGCTGCGCGGAAGAGTGCAAGAGCAATGCGGCAAACATAAGCGGAAGAGTTGCGGCAAAGCATAACGGACAGGCACCAACACTTCCGAGTCCTAACTTTCACACCGCACTGTTCTTATCTCAACAGGCTTTTGCGCGGGCAGAACTCTTGTCTTTCAGGCTGTACTTTGCGACTTTTGATATCGACACTATTTTGTCGCGAGATTTTACTCTGCATGTCTTGTCCGCATTTTTTGGCCTGACCGTTTTTGTGTATCGCAGTTTTGCCCGCAGACTAACTTTTATTTGCGGGACAGCGAGAAACGAAAACATTTGTTATCCCCCGCATATTTCTGTTTAGGCAGGGCGGCCGAGGCACGAGGCCGCAACGGGCCGACCCTCCCCCCGGGAGGCCCGTAACCCCGCTTGGTTATTATAGTTTAGTGACTTGGGCACAAAACTGCCGTCCAAGATCCTCTCGCTTTGCCTCCCAGGCTCGGCCCGAAGCTCCTCCACGCCAAAGGCACGGCACCCCAACCAATCCAAGGCGCCGCCAGTCTCTTTCACACACCACGCCCGAACTTTATCACGCCCTCGACCTCCACGCCGATGCGGCCGACCTGCGGTCGGCCCACCTCCAACCCGGCAGGCGCGGTCTGAGTGTAACGAAAACCGCACA
>CAMRVW010000122.1 GCA_947054185.1 uncultured Rikenellaceae bacterium
TCAGACACCAACTCCAAGGGCCAAAAACGAAAAATAATAGTAAAGGTGTGAGACCCAAGTCGAAACCCCCTTTATATCATATCGGTTTTAGTTTTTGTCCTCAAAAAATATCAAAAGGGGGTCCGAGACCCCTCCGTGACCCCTCCCCCGGAAGGGCCGCCGGAGGCAGTGCCCGCAACACAAACGGCAGTATCGTCAAAATAACGGAGCTGTTCCCGCAAAACCGCAGCTCTGTCAATCTCTGTTTTCGGCATTGTCCGTTTCGGACTGTCGGAGCTTTTGTCCGTCTGTGTCGGAGCTTTTTCTGCGACGGTTACGGTAATGACGGCGCGACCTCTCTCTGATTGTTTTCTTTGTCGACGGGGCGCTTGCGTTAACCACTGTGACGGGTATGTCTTTCCCCTCGGACATTAGCCTTTCGTATATCATAAGGCATATCCATGCGTCGGTGGCGGCGTATATGCGTTGTGCGTCGGTGAGGTTGACCGCGTTCCAGTTGCTAAGACGCTGGGCTTTGGATATGCGCAAACCGAGCACTATGGCACATATCTTTTTAAGCCCCATCTCCTCTATGCCGAAGTGTCCGACCAATGATTGCAGGTCGACAAAATTTTGAGGGCATAGGGTGCGGTTTACCGTTTGCATGCGGTTGATGTCATCGCCTATGGCAAGCCCGACCTTTATTATGGTGCGGCTTTGGAGTATCTCCATTATCTCGTTGGAAAGCGGGCATATATTGACCCTGAAAAGGTATGCGCGGTCGGGGCCCGACAGTTGCACCAGCGATATGGTGCTTTTGGCACCCTTCACAAATACCACTCTGCTCTCGGTGTCGAAGCCTATGACATCCAAAGAGGACAAATAGGCGGCGGCCCGGCTCTGATCGGGACCGTCGACGATGATTATCTCACCTTCGAAAGCCGTCAAAGGCAGGTTGTTAACCTCTTCATTGGAGATGTTGGCCTGATATTTTCCCTCTCTGTTTCCCATTTGTGTGCAAATATAAGAATTAAAAACGTAAATAGGAGTCAGGCCTATTATAAAAGCACATTTATGGGGCAGGACCGGCACAATGGGTGTCTTTCGTTTTTTTTGTATATATTTGTGGTCGGATAGGGAGAAATCCTATGTCCGTAACATACCGATTTAGAGGCGTTATGCTTGTCTTGTAACTTGAAAACCTAGGAAATTTTCAAATGCGAACAAGGAGGGCATAGCTGTTCTCGCGCCATTGGCGTGGGGCTGCTATAACCATATCTGTTCGCATGGGTTTTCCTAGGACCTTCAAGTTGAGATGTGGTGTATGACAGTTCCACGCTTCTTGTGTTTAAGTAAAAGGGAGCTTTGAGGAACTGGAGATCCGCCGCTAATCATGAACGGAAAAATATGTGTTCGCAAAGTCTAGACCTGTTGCGTTTCCCTTTGGCTGTGGTCGTGTTGGTAATTCATACATTTAACTCAGACGGCTTTACATTGCATCAATCTGTCGTATCTTTTGATGATATGCCGTTTATGTTGCTTATAAATCGTTTTATAGATGCTTTCCTTCGAGGGCAGAGTGTGCCGATATATTTTTTTATTTCCGGATTTGTCTTTTTCTTGGGCGTTGATTTTACAAAGGATGTCTATTACAGGAAGTTGAAAAACAGGGTCAAGACTCTGTTGATACCCTATCTGATATGGAATGTGGTGGCTGTTTTGTTTGAGTTATCCAAAAGGCTTCCCTGCTTTTCGTCGTTGTTGCCCAACATACGCTCCGTGAGCCTTGACTTCAGTTTGTCGGCGGCGCTCAACAGTTTTTGGAATGCCAAGGAGGGTATATTTGGAGGTTCAGACATGGTTAGTCAGGCAGTATATAACATTCACCCACAGAATGCACCTTTGTGGTTTGTGAGAGACTTGATGATAATGATATTGTGTGCACCCGCAATATATTGGTTGTTAAAGCATACACGTTATTATGCGGTGTTGGTGTCAGGGGTCTTGTGGTTTGCATCGGGATATTACAACTGGGGACATGCCGGTCAACTGATAACGGCTCTCTTTTTCTTTGGTTTCGGTGCTTACATGAGTGTCAATTCAAAGAATATGATGTCTCAGTTCGGGCGTTTTTTCAAGAGTTCCATGATATTATACCCCTTGTTGGGAGTGTTGCATATCTTATCGTCATATTATATGCCCGAGGTTTCAGATCTCATAAAAAAACTCAATGTTTTTGCAGGTCTGTTGTTTGCGTATAATATGTCGGCCTATCTGTTGGCACACGGAGTGTGCAAGGTGAATGCCTTTTTGGCTTCCGCCGGCTTTTTTGTCTATGTGTCGCACTATATGATATGTGGCAATTTCGTTAAGCTCCTATTTCTGATGTTCCGACCTCAGACAGGTTTGGGAGCACTTGCCGTATATTTGTCCGACGTTGTCATCACCCTTTCCATTTGCCTTGCGGTCTTTTATCTGTTGAGGCGTTATATGCCCGGCCTGCTCAAAGTGATGACAGGGAAAAAATGATGTGTCTTGCGTAACGGCCTTGGTGTTGGTTTGCGAAACTGCGGTTAATTTTGCTGGCACTGCCGTTTTGATTTGCTGACACTGCCTCCGGCGGAAGGGCCGCCGGAGGCAGTGTCAGCAAAACTAACCGCAGCGCCGGCAATCAAAACGGCAGTCCGCAAAGCAAACACCGGTTACATCCTGTCGTTATTCGTAATATTTTGTCAAGAGAGTCTTTACCAATACGCCGTCTATTACCGATGTGCGTTGAAATATTGAGTCGGGTATCTGTGGTGCCTTGATGCCGCCGGTGTAACCAAGGGGCAGTTGACTGAGCACCAGGGGTGAGATGAACACCCGCATCTCGTCATAACAGCGGGCGTCGATAAAGGAGTTCAATATGGCGGCTCCACCTTCCACTATCAGTGATGTTACGCCTCTGTCGTAAAGTGCCGAGAGCACTTGCGATACTATGTCACCACTAAAATCGAGTGCAAGACATGAGGTGCGACTGTCGGCAGGCAGTGAAGACTCCACCCGGGCGAGGTTACGTTGCGATGTGAACAGGAGTGTGTCGGCTTCGTTGTCGAATATCTTGCCTGTGAGGGGGAGTATGCCTTGTCTGTCGAGTGTCACCCTCAAGGGGGCGGGGCCGTTCCACGCTCTCACTGTGAGCTGTGGATTATCGCGGTGTACTGTTGTGGTGCCGACCAAAACGGCACCCTCTTGCGAGCGCCACTTGTGTACCAGACGACGGCACCTCTCTCCCGTAAGCCAGGGCGCCGGCTGTTCTATGTTCCTGTTGGTGTCGATATAACCATCCATGGTCTGCGCCCATTTGAGTATGACATAAGGACGACGTCGGCTGTTATATACGGCGGTACGACGGTTAAGGTGTCGGCATTCATGCTCAAGCACGTTGGTGACCACTTCGACGCCACCCCCGCGCAACTCCTCTATGCCCTTGCCGTCGACCTTGTCGAAAGGGTCGCGTATGCCTATGACGACACGTTTTATGCCCATTCGCGCAATCATCGACGAGCACGGGGGCGTCTTGCCGAAATGGGCACACGGTTCAAGGTTGACATAGAGCGTTGACATGGGCAGATATTTTTTGTTCTGCTCTGATACCGACGCCACAGCGTTGACTTCGGCATGGGGGCCTCCGAAAGCCTCGTGATAACCCTCGCCTATGACGGTGTCGCCGCACACAATCACAGAACCCACCATAGGGTTGGTCTTTACATAATTGCGACCTCGCCGTGCCAACTCAATGCACCGCCACATGTAAAACTCATCACGCTCCCTCGAAGCATCAGCCACAGCATCCATCGTACAAACCATTATCGTTAACGCAACAAAGTTACCGCTTTTGGCTTAGAAATACAATGGGTGATGTTCTCTTGCCGCCGCTGCTTTCAGTCTGTTAAACGTCGTTTTCGCATCATGTCTATATAACTATGACAGGCTGCCCGTTCGGGCAGCCTGTCATAGTTATATAGAAGAGGTAAATTATTCGCCTCTGCGGAGGGCTTTTTGAGCGGCGTAACTGATCTTCAGTGCGTTAGCCTTACGAAGTTCTTGTTTTACGTCGGTTATAAGACCCATCCTCATGTCCTTATGAGCCTTGATGTTGACGGTCATATAGGGACGGTCGGCCTCGCTTACCTTATCGCGTTCTGCGGCGATAAAGTCGAGAATCTCCTCTTTGGTTTTGAAGGTGTCGTTGAGCTGAATACGCGGTGAGTCGCCCCATTTTGCAGCCAAGGCACGCGTGGGGGGGCCTATGTAAATATAGCTCACCAGTGATTTCTTCTCTAACTTCTGCACTTCTGTTGCTTCAGGAAGCTGCACCTGAACCTTCAGCTCTGTCTCACGCATGACCGTGGTGGTCATGAAGAAGAACAAAAGCATGAAGATCACGTCAGGAAGTGACGATGTCGATATTGCGGGGACTGTTTTGCCCCCCTTTTTCTTCATTACTGCCATTATTTCTTCCCTCCTGTCATATCGCGTGGTTCGGCCTCTGATATACGCAGAGGTATCGCCTTCTGTATGGCTTTTTTCTCTGCCTCGCCAAGCTCTTCGAACTTCTTGCCCATAAACTTATCGGCCGACAGTTCGTCACGCAATTCGTTAAATGCCCTTACCAGCTCGTTCTGCACACGCATGTACATGTCGTAACTGGTGGCGCGGTCATTCTGAAGCGAAACAAGACCTTTCCCGACGGGATACTCTCCAATCAGGTCAATCTTCTCCACCGTTTTCTCGGGCATGTCGTCGCGGTTTTGGGGGTTGAGTATGAACTCCTTAACTATGCTGTTAAGCTCCTCCACCTGCGCCAGTTTCGACTGAACCATCAGTCGGTCGTGTGCGTCGACAAACACCAAGAGAGTATTCCTCTTATTGACTTTATTGGTCTGCTGTTTCTCAGATGGGTCGATATAGGGGGGCAACATACGTTGCAGACCCGAGTCGACATTCATCGTCGTTGAGACCAGATAGAAGATCAAAAGCAAGAAAGCGATGTCGGCCATTGAGCCTGCGTTGATTTCTTGAATTTTTCTTGACATTATCCGGTGATTTAGTCGCCCTTAAAGGGCTGTTTCGCGGTTATTTGAATAATTTGTAAACCTCGGTTACCACGATCGACAAGATCGCGACACCAAAGGCGATGTAAGTGGTGATCAAACCGGTATCGCTCAGACGAAGCTCCGTCGGGTTAACATAAGTGTTAGACGGGGTCTGTATCGGGGTGGCATCGGAAAGAGCGTAAGCGATCAAAACAATCACCGCAACGATTGCCAAGCCGATAAGCGAACGCAAGGCCGATTTGGGGTTCTTTGCAATGTTGAATATGGGAAGCACCACAACCGCAGCCAACGCCATACCGATCATCGCATAAGTCCATCTCAGCATCATGTCAACCTCCGGTTGCGGCTCCGCTCCCTGTGAAAAGAAGGGGATCGCCACAATCAAGACAGAGATGACAATCAACACGATTCTTATGATTGATAAGTATTTCATGATTTTTTCGGTGGTTTTAAAATGTAAAAACCTAAACTTGCCCGAAGGCTGTTAATTAGCGGTTCTTCTGGTTGTATTTGGTGATGATGTCCATCAGAGAGATAGAAGAGTCTTCCATGCTCAACACCAAACCGTCAATCTTGGCAACAAGATAGTTATAGAACAACTGGAGGATAATAGCGACGATAAGACCGCCCACGGTTGTAAGAAGGGCCACCTTGATACCGCCTGCCACGAGGGTGGGAGACACGTCGCCGGCAACGGTGATAGAGTCGAATGCCTCGATCATACCCACAACCGTACCCAAGAAACCGAGCATGGGGGCAAGAGCGATGAACAGAGAGATCCATGAAAGGCCGCTCTCGAGCTGACCCATTTGGACAGAACCGTAAGAGACAACCGATTTCTCAACCACCTCAACGCCCTCGTTATAACGATCCAAACCCTGATAGAAGATGCT
>CAMRVW010000123.1 GCA_947054185.1 uncultured Rikenellaceae bacterium
CAGTTTTTAGTGTCAAGGTGATATACCCATAGTCTGATGATGTCCATCCTCCGCGTCATCTTTTGCCGTCCAGCCCTTATTGTTTGCTGCACTGCCTCATTTTTGTCTGCCGCCCCACCTCCACACCTTTTCCGCAATGGCCTTGGCCCCGTTTTGACATCATTCAGGCACCAATCCCAAGGGCCGAAAACAGATATGTCATAAATGTGTAAGACGTATGTCGAAACGCTTACCCTCTTAGTCTTTGCTCTCAAAAATATCAAAAGGGGGTCCGAGACCCCTCTGCGACCCCTCCCCCGGAAGGGCCGCCGGAGGCAGTGTCAGCTAAATAAACGAGGCAGTGCCGGCAGATCAAAGCGGCAGTGCCGGCAAAACAAAACGGCAGTTTCAGCAGAACAAACGGCCGTTCCTGTCAAAATAGTTGTATGGTTGCGTGTCGATTTTGTGCCGGAGTCAAAAAAGACTATCTTTGCGGTAATATCACAAAACAAGAGGAATGATTACAGTATCTAATTTAGAGGTGCAATTCGGCAAACGGGTGCTCTTCAAGGATGTCAATATGAAGTTCACGCCGGGCAACTGTTACGGCATAATAGGTGCCAATGGTGCCGGTAAGTCCACCTTCCTGCGAGCTTTGAGCGGCGATATCGAACCCTCGCGCGGTTCGGTGGCGTTCGGTCCGGGCGAGCGTCTGTCGGTGCTTAGGCAAAACCACTTCGAATATGACGGCAACACCGTCATAGACACCGTGCTTATGGGTCACCGCCCTCTGTGGGACATAATGCAGGAGAAAAACGCGATATATGCCAAGGAGGAGTTTACCGAAGAGGACGGCATAAGGGCCGGCGAGCTGGAGGAGAAATTTGCCGAGATGGACGGCTGGAATGCCGAGAGCGATGCCGCCAACCTGCTCAGCGGCCTTGGTGTGAAAGAAGAGCTGCACCACCGCCTCATGAGCGAGCTCAACCCCAAGGAGAAGGTGCGTGTGTTGCTGGCGCAGGCTCTCTTCGGCAAGCCCGACAACCTGTTGCTTGACGAGCCCACCAACGACCTCGACGTCAAGACCATAATGTGGCTCGAAGATTACCTTGCGCAGTTTGAAAACACCGTGCTTGTGGTGTCGCACGACCGTCACTTCCTCGACTCGGTGTCGACACATATTGTCGATATCGACTATAACGACATCAACCTCTTCTCAGGAAATTACTCTTACTGGTATCAGTCGAGCCAGCTGGCACTGCGCCAACAGGCACAACAAAACAAAAAGGCCGAGGAGAAACGCAAGGAGCTTATGGAGTTCATTGCCCGTTTCAGCGCCAACGTGGCCAAATCAAAGCAGACCACCAGCCGTAAGAAGATGCTTGAGAAGCTCAATATAGAGGAGATCAAACCCTCCCTGCGCAAATACCCGGGCATCATATTCACCCCCGAGCGCGAGGCCGGCACCAAGATATTGTCGGTCGACGGTCTGTCCAAGAGCATAGGGGGTGAGACGTTGTTTTCCAAAATATCGTTTACCGTCGAAAAGGGCGACAAGATAATCTTCCTGTCGCGAGAGCCACGCGCCGTTACCGCCCTGCTCGATGTGCTTGCAGGTGCATCGGAGCCCGACAGCGGCATGATGGAGTGGGGTATAACCATAAAACAGTCGTATCTGCCCTTGAACAATGCGTCGTTTTTCGATAGCGAGCTTAACATCGTCGACTGGCTTGCACAATACTCGCCCGACACCTCCGAGTTGTTCTTGCGTGGATATCTGGGCAAGATGCTCTTCAGCGGCGAGGAGATATACAAGCAGGTGAAGGTGCTGTCGGGTGGCGAAAAGATGCGTATGATGATCGCGCGTATGATGATAGAGTGCTCCAATACCCTTATTGTCGACTCGCCCACCAACCACCTCGACCTTGAGAGCATACAGGCATTCAACAACAGCCTCACCGGCTTCAAGGGTAACATTTTGATGAACTGCCACGACCATGAGTTCATCAACACCGTTGCCAACAGGATAATAGAGATAACACCTTACGGCATGATAGACAAATACATGACATATGATGAATATTTAGAGTCTGACAAGGTGCAAGAGACGCTCGACAGGCTCTATGCCGGAGAGAAAAGATAGCCGCGCCCGTCTCTGCCTGATATCGAATCGACCGTTTACGATGCTATCGTGCGGTCGGTTCACATTTTATCAGGAACGGGAGAGCCGATGTGTAATGTTCCGGCATGTCGGGGCGTTATGTTGTCGAAGAGGTGTTTTTAGAACGGACGAGGGGCCGACAGGTGTCTGTCGAGTCATATTAAAGGTCGTAATGCTTTTGCAATAATGGTTGGCAAACGAGTAAAGAGAGCGTTGATGTGCGCGGGCGGAGTTGTCGGCCTGTGGTGGGTCGCCATGTGTATGGTTGTGCCCGGGCCGCTGTTTGACGTTCCTTACTCGACACTGCTTTACTCGGCCGACAGTGTGCTGCTCGGGGCTCGCATCGCAACGGACGGACAGTGGCGCTTCCCCGCCTCAGACAGTGTGCCCGACCGTTTCAAGACCGCCATTCTGACATACGAAGACAAGCGTTTTTACTCCCATCCCGGTATTGATCCCCTTGCCGTGGCCCGCGCCGTGAGGTTGAATGTCACGGGCGGACGCGTGGTAAGCGGCGGCAGTACCATAACCATGCAGCTGGCCCGTCAGGCGCTCGGCAACGGACGTCGTAACATCGGACGCAAGATAGTGGAGGCCTTCGGTGCCCTGTTCATAGAGTGCCGGTATTCCAAAGAGCAGATATTGGCACTCTATGCGTCGCATGCGCCGTTCGGAGGCAATGTGGTGGGGTTGGAGACGGCGTCATGGCGTTATTTCGGGCGTCCGTCCACCGAGCTGTCATGGGCCGAGAGCGCCACACTCGCCGTCTTGCCCAACTCGCCATCGCTCATACATCCGGGGCGTAACCGTCAGAGACTCAAATATAAACGCGACCATCTGCTGATGCGCCTTGCCGAACGTGGCGTCATCGACTCCATAGAGTGCGACCTTGCCATGCAGGAGCCTCTGCCCGAAGCGCCCGTACCCCTGCCCGATGCCGCCCCCCACCTGACAGAGCGTCTCATGGCCGAGAGCAGGGGCCGGCGCGTGATATCTTCGCTCGACGACAGGTTGCAGCGTCTGGCCGCCGACAGGGTGGGCAGTCACGCCGCCACATACGCCTCGGCCAACCGCATATTCAATGCCGCCGCCCTCATAGCCGAGGTGGAGACGGGGCGTGTGTTGGCATACGTGGGTAACGTATCTGACCCTGAGGGCAAAACACACGGACATGCCGTCGACATAATAACGTCACCGCGCAGCTCTGGCAGCATACTGAAACCTTTCCTTTACGCCGGCATGCTCAACGACGGTCTCATCACCCCAGGCACCCTGGTGGCCGACACTCCGCTGAGGCTCGGGGGTTTCTCTCCGCAGAACTATAACCGCACCTATTACGGCGCCGTGCCCGCCTCTTTAGCCGTGACAAGGTCGCTCAACGTGCCGTTGGTGCGCATGTTGTCGATGTACAACACCGGCCGTTTCATGGAGTTGCTCGACTCACTGGGCATGACCACCCTCCGTTTCAACGAGAGCCATTACGGCGCATCCATAATATTGGGCGGCGCAGAGTGCACTCTGTGGGACATTTGCGGCATGTATGCCTCTATGGGGCGCACACTCGCCCACTTCAACCGTTACGACGGCCGTTATCATCGTGGCGACATACGCCCTCTGACCCTTTCGCCTGTCGGGAGCGCATTGCTCGACCCTCTCGACGAGAGGCTTGCAGAGGAGCCGCCCGTGCTCTCGGCATCATCCGTATGGTTGACCCTCGAGTCTATGTCGGCACTCAGCAGACCCGAGGAAGAGGCCGAATGGCAGCAATTTGCAAGCATGAAGAGGGTGGCATGGAAGACAGGCACCAGCCACGGAGGCCGTGACGCATGGGCTGTGGGCCTGACATCGCGTTACGTGGTGGGCGTGTGGGTGGGTAACGCCTCCGGAGAGGGTCGTCCGGGACTTACCGGCGTATCTTATGCCGGCCCCATACTCTTCGACCTCTTCTCTCTGTTGCCCGGGTCGGAGTGGTTCGACAGACCATCCGACGATATGATGATGGCCGAGGTGTGTCCTCAAAGCGGGCACCGGGCCTCGCCATTGTGTCCTGTGGTCGACAGCGTGGCGATACCGCGCACCGCCGTCAACACCCCGTTGTGCCCATATCACAAGCGTGTGCACCTGTCGCAGGACGGTCGTTGGCGTGTCGACAGCTCATGTGAGCAGGTCAGCCGCATGGTCGAGTCGTCATGGTTTGTCTTGCCGCCCGCACAAGAGCATTTCTATCGGCAATATCACATCGATTACCGACCCATGCCTCCATTAAAGCCCGGATGCGGCAACGACAAAGAGCGGCAACTTGACGTCATATACCCCGAGCATGGCACCGTCATATCGCTGCCCCGCAACTTCGACGGCAAACGCGAAAGCGTCATCATGCAGGCGGCACACACACGTCCCGATGCCGTGATATACTGGTATATTGACGATGAATTTGTCGGCACCACATCCTCCGACCATCGCCTGGCACTCAAGCCCGACAGCGGGAGCCATCGCCTCACACTCACCGACACATGGGGCAACCGTAAGGTTGTCATGTTTGAGGTCAAATGATGTACCGGCACTGCGGTTATTTGTTTGCGGGAACTGCCTCCGGCGGCCCTTCCGGGGGAGGGGTCACAGACCCCGTTTTGAAATATTTGAGGACAAACTAAGTAATAAGTACGAAAATTATGTGTAAAGATGCTCGACTTGGGTCTCACACCTTTACACATAATTTTCGTTTTTGGCCCTGGATGTTGAGACCTGAATTATATTCAAACATGGGCCATGGCTCTCGCGGAAAGGATGCGGAGGCAGTGCGGCAAATAATAGGGCAGTGTGATAAAATAAATATCGGCGGGCGTTTCTTATGCTGCGCGAGCCGACCGCATAGGGTGCGGATTCGGGGCCATGTGCGTGATGAACGAGATTTTTGGCATTACGGAGAGCGGAACGGAGCCTGCGGAGGGCAGGGCTTGAAAGTGATGCGCTTCACGGGTTTGCTTAAGTCACTGACCTATATTACTGTGCGGTGTGCGGCCCTCCGTTTGGCGGAGGCTCCGGGCCGCTCGGGCTATCGTGCCTCAGCCCGGAATAGGCTTACGGCATACTTCGTGTGTCGGATATAAGGAACAGTGTGCGATTTTCGTCCCTCAGACCGCGCCTGTCGGGAATGGTGCGGCCGACCTGCGGTCGGCCACATCGGCGTGGAGGTCGAGGGCGTGATGAAGGTCGGGCGTGGTGGATGACAAAGACAGGCAGCACCTTGGATTGGCCGGGGTGCCGTGATTTTAGCGTGAAGGAGCTTCGGGCCGAGCCTGGGAGGCAAGGGCGGAGAGGTCTTGGGTGGCGGGAGTGGGATTGAGTCACTGCTTATAATTGCTTGGCGGGGGTACGGGCCTCCAGGGGGGAGGGTCGGCCCGTTGCGGCCTCGTGCCTCGGTCGCCCTGCCGGAACAAAGCTGCCGGAACAAAGCTGCCGGAACAAAAAGATTGCGGATATATAAATAATGTGGCGGGTTTGTTTTACTCTCCACAGGGGTGGGCCGACCGCAGGTCGGCCACATGGGGTGCGGATTCGAGGTCGAGAGAGTGATGAGCAGGATGTTGGCGTGACGGAGAGCGGCGCGGGGCCTGCGGAGGGCTAGGCGGGGAGATAATGAGAGGTGGCAGGGTGCTTTAATCACTGCGCTTATATATTGCTGTGCGGTGTTGCGGCCCTCCGTTGGCGGAGGCTCCGGGCCGCTCGGGCTTGCGTTCCTCA
>CAMRVW010000124.1 GCA_947054185.1 uncultured Rikenellaceae bacterium
ATACGAGATCGCAGTCCGTGACTGGAGTTCAGACGTGTGCTCTTCCGATCTACCTTTGTGGAAATATGTAAAAGAATGACGATGAATGTGCGTGTTTTAATAGTGTCGTTGTGCGCGGCGGTAATGTTGTGGGGGTGTGGCTCCGGGCCGTTGCCGGCAGATGACTTGGCGGCCCGTGTCACCGAGGGTACCTCAAAGGGGCGTATATTGTTCAGGTCGGTTGCCGACCGAGAGCATCCCGACGAGGATTACTTCAACATAACGTCTCAGGGCGACAAGGTGCTGATAGAGGGCAACTCCGACATATCGTTGGCCACGGGTCTTAACTGGTATCTCAAATATGTGGCGGGCATACATCTGTGCTGGAACAATCCGACGCAAAAGCTGCCCGACACACTGCCTCTGCCATCGGAGCCAATAAGGTACAAGACCAAGATGCGCCACCGTTATTACCTCAACTATTGCACCCACTCTTACTCCATGGCCTTCTGGGATTGGCCCCGGTGGGAAAAAGAGCTCGACTGGATGGCCTTGCACGGCATAAATATGCCGTTGAGTGTCACCGGCATGGAGGTGGTGTGGTATAATCTGCTGAAGCGTGTTGGTTACACCACCGATGAGATAAACGAGTTTATTGCCGGTCCGGGTTTTACCGCCTGGTGGCACATGAACAACCTCGAGGGGTGGGGCGGTCCCAATCCGGACAGTTGGTATCGTCGTCAGGAGGCCTTGCAGAAGAGGATAGTGGCCCGCATGCGAGAGTTGGGCATAGAGCCGGTCTTCCCCGGTTATGCCGGTATGGTGCCTCGCAACATAGGGACTAAGTTGGGCTATGAGGTGGCCGATCCGGGTATGTGGTGCGGTTTTCCCCGTCCTGCTTTCCTGTCGCCGAAAGATGTGCATTTTCATGAGTTTGCCGATATGTATTACGAGGAGTTGGAGAGGCTCTATGGCAAGGCGTCGTATTATAGCATGGACCCGTTTCATGAGGGAGGCAACACCAAGGGTGTCGATCTTGCCGAGGCGGGGCAGGCTATCATGGCGGCCATGAAGAGGGCCAATCCCAAGGCCGTGTGGGTGATACAGGCATGGCAGGCAAATCCGCGAGCGGCGATGATAGATTCGCTTGCGGCGGGCGACATGATGGTGCTCGACCTTTACAGCGAGAAGCTCCCCCAATGGGGCGACAAGAGTTCGCCCTGGTGTCGTCCCGAGGGGTTCGGAGGCCATGACTGGCTCTATTGCATGTTGCTCAATTTCGGCGGTAACGTGGGCATGCACGGTCGCATGGAACGGCTGGTGAACGGCTATTATGACGCCTGCGACCATGCTAACGGTGCCACATTGCGCGGTGTCGGCGCCACGCCCGAGGGCATTGAAAACAATCCCGTGATGTTCGAGTTGTTGTATGAACTGCCTTGGCGCCAAGAGCGTTTCTCTCCCGACGAGTGGCTAAGAGGCTATCTGAAAGCGCGTTACGGACGAGAGCTCGAAGAGGAGGTGATGCAGGCATGGCGGGCGTTGGAGCATACCGTCTATAATGCGCCGGCAGATTATCCGGGCGAGGGCACCGTGGAGTCGCTTTTGTGTGCGCGTCCGGGGTTGAGGCTCAACAGAACGTCGACATGGGGATGCTCGCGGTTGTTTTATTCGCCCGACTCGACCGCCAAGGCCGCGGCGCTGCTAAGGTCGGTGGCCGACGGTTACGAAAGGTGCGACAACTTCGAGTATGACCTGGTCGACATTGAGCGTCAGAGTATTGCCGACAAGGCCAATGCCTTGCTTGCGCGCATATCGCAAAGTTATGACCGCAAAGACAGAGAGGCTTTTCGCTCGCAGACAAAGCAGTTTCTTTCTCTTATATTGCATCAGGACAGCCTGTTGGCCACAAGGGACGAGTTTAGCGTGTCGACATGGTTGTCGTCTGCCCGTGCCTGCGGGGCAACAGACGCCGAAAAGAGCCTCTATGAACGTAATGCCGCCATGTTGATAACCGTGTGGGGTGATAGCGTGGCGGCCAACAGGGGAGGTCTGCACGATTATTCTCATCGCGAGTGGAGCGGTGTTTTGAGAGAGCTTTATTATCCGCGTTGGAAGGCCTTTTTCGAGCAGAAACAGAGACAGATGGATGGCGGAGATGCCGGCGAACCGATAAACTTCTATCGCATGGAGCGCAACTGGGTCGACAGCATAGCGGCGGTTTATTAGGCCGTTGCATGTCAAGTGGTTTTAAATGCGTGTGGTTTGCTGTCGTATCAAAAAAAGTCTGCCCGGGTCTCAGCAAGAGACTCGGGCAGGGTTGCTTGAAAATATGAAGGTATCGGCAAATGTCGGATTGATTTACAGCGATTTCAATGCGGCGATGGCTTTGTCGTAATCGGGTTCTTTGGTTATGTCGTCGAGGTATTCGACATAGGCCACCTTGCCGTTTTTGTCGACCACTATCACGCCTCGGCTCAGCAGTCCCATCTCTTTGATAAGGAAGCCGTATTTGGGGCCGAAGTCGCCGCGGAAGTCAGAGAGGGTGTAATTACGGTCTATTCCTTCGGCAGCGCAGAATCGTCCGAGTGCGAAGGGCAGGTCTTTGGATATGGATATTACAACTGTGTCGTCGCCTAACGATGCGGCATTTTTGTTGAATGTGCGCGTTTGCGATGCGCACACCGGCGTGTCTATGGATGGGAAGATGGAGATGACCCTCTTTTTGCCGTTGAAGTCGGAGAGGCGCACTTGCTTGAAGTTGTTGTCGTATGCCTCGAAATCGGGGGCTTGCATGCCCACCTCTATTATCTCGCCCTGAAGGGTGAGAGGCAGTCCTCCTTTGGATGTTATGTTCTTATTCTCTTTCATGTTGTATTGGTTTTTCCTTTTGTGGAGCAAAAAGTGTGCCTGACGAATATTTTCGGTGTGCTCACCGAAAATATTCGTTTATGAAAGAGTGATTTTGTCAGGCGATGATTACCGCAAGAATGACGAATGCCACTGCCAGGGCATTTTTGATATAGATGTTGGGCATTTGCCTGAATAACACCGATATAATGACAGACAGAGGCATGCTCATCAGTGGCAGCAGCGTGTCGGCGGCTCCATATGCCAGCACGAGCATTGCCGTGAGCACCACAAGCAGATATATGAAGCAGACGTAAGAGCGCACCGTTATGGCGTTGATGTGGTTGGCTGCCACCGCCATGCGCCAAAAGCCCTGCACGGTGAGGAATATGCATAGGGCGATGAATATGTATTGCGGAACTGTCACGGTAAACACATTGAACGATTTGCGCAACAATATCCGGTCAGAGATGGCCGATATCTCATTGAGGGGGGCGAGAAATTCGCCGCCGGCCACCCATGTTATGTAACAATAGAGAAACAGGGGCAGCGCCAAACCGGTAATGGATGCAAGCAACCCCTTGAATGTCACTATTCTGTATGTTATCATATAGACAAAAAGAACCAAGTAAACCACCGAGGCCGGGACGAACAACACTGAGGCGATGCCCACGTATGTGCAGGCGAGAAATGTCTGGCGCACGATGTCGTTATACCTGTTGAGCATGAAAATCATCTCTAAGGAGACGAGTATCAGGAATATTATTGTCTGTGTATGGT
The DNA here is from genome assembly GCA_947054185.1 of uncultured Rikenellaceae bacterium. Taxonomy (GTDB): domain Bacteria; phylum Bacteroidota; class Bacteroidia; order Bacteroidales; family Rikenellaceae; genus CASDZP01. The sequence goes on from CAMRVW010000124.1 coordinate 3,610, forward strand.
AATTGTCAGAAAGCGAAGATGTTGCAGCGGTCAATATGAGGTATGTAATTGCGGTGACATAGTTTTTGTCGCTCAGTGATATGAACCGCAACATTATGCGGGTGACAAAAAACGAGTTTATGATAGTGAACCCCAGTGATAAGACTATTCTCAATACCGGCATGGCGTCGATACCTGTTATTACAGACCGGGCCAAGCCTGTGTATCCCGTCCACGATGTCGGCTCGTTATGACTGACCGTATCGTTTGTCAGAAACAGTATGAACAGTAAAAAAAAGGTTACCGTTGTTTGTACGAGCGTATGTTTGGTGAGATCTAATCGCATCGTTGATAGTGGGTTACACCTATTTTCGAGGTTTCTTGCAACGGAAGATACATACTTAAACGTCGACAATGCGACCGGCTGATGCAAGACGATTGTTTGTATGCGCAAGCCTTAGTTGGTCGTTCGTGACATTACTCTTTGGCATCAGCACACTCGTCCAAGCCTTTGTGACATTAGCTGTTCGCCTCTATGGCAGGAATAAGAGGTCTATTCTTCAGTCGTTTTCTTTTTACGAGTGCGTGTTGACGGAGCCTTTTTGGTGGCGCTGTCTTTGTCGGCGCTTTCGCTCTTTTTTGCCTTTTTGGGGGCTGCTGGCTTTTTAGGCTCGGCCTCGCCGGTGAGTTTCATGAGGTCTTTGCCGATATCTTTGCGATAGCTCATGCCATCGAACGAAAATTTCTTTATCGTGCCGTATGATTTGGTGGCAGCCTGTTTGATGCTGTCGCCCAGAGAGGTTACCGATATCACGCGTCCGCCGGAGGTTACCACGCCGCCGCCCTCTGTGGCGGTGCCTGCGTGGAAGAGCATGCTTTTGGCACCCACATCGTCGAGCCCCTCGATAAGCTTGCCTTTCTCATAGTCGCCGGGGTAACCCTCTGAGGTCGTCATTACCGTTACGGCGGTCTTGGGAGAGATAGATAACTCTTTCTCGCTCAACGTCTCATAGACGATGCCTTCGAACAACTCTATGATGTCGCTTTCTATGCGGGGTATGACCACCTCCGTTTCGGGGTCGCCCATGCGCACGTTGTATTCGATGACGTAAGGGTCGCCGTCAACATTCATCAAACCTATGAATATGAAGCCGTTATATACTATCTTCTCTTTTTTGAGCCCCTCTATGGTGGGCTTTACGATGCGTTCTTCAACCTTGGCCATGAAAGCCTTGTCGGCAAAGGGTACGGGCGATACGGCACCCATACCGCCGGTGTTGAGGCCTTTGTCGCCGTCACCGACGCGCTTGTAATCTTTGGCCTCGGGCAATATCTTATAGTCGACCCCGTCGGTGGCCACAAATACCGAAAGCTCTATGCCCGAGAGGTACTCTTCGATGACGACTTTACTGCCTGCGGCCCCGAACTTACCCTCTATCATGGAGTTAAGCTCCGATACCGCTTCATTGAAATCGTCTATTATAAGCACCCCTTTACCCGCAGCCAAACCGTTGGCTTTGAGTACATAGGGTGGAGTGAGTGTCTTTAGAAAGTCTGGTGCCTCGGCCAAGTTGTCTTTCGAGAAAGACTTGTATTTGGCTGTGGGTATGCCGTGGCGTGTCATGAACTCTTTGGCGAACTGCTTGCTGCCTTCGAGCTTGGCCCCATCGGCTGACGGACCCACCACGGGGGTGTAACGTATCTCGTTGTCGCCGGCGAAAAAGTCATGTATGCCCGCAACCAAAGGCTCTTCAGGGCCGACAACGACAAGATTGATGTTTGAAGACATGACGAATTGTTTGAGGCTTGCGAAGTTGGTGGGAGCAATGTCGACATTCATGCCGCATTGAGCGGTGCCTGCATTGCCCGGAGCCGTGTAAAGTTTCAAGACTCTGTCGCTTTGGGCTATTTTCCACGCGAGGGCGTGTTCGCGGCCTCCTGAGCCTAAAAGCAATACATTGACTTTTTGCGGTAGTTTCATCGTAAAAATATCTTCAAACAAATGTGTAACTGATTAATTGTCAGTGATGCGGTTGGGTTGGTGGCCACATCACCACTTACAAATATACAAATTTTCGACGAGTCTCAAAACAGAATGCTATATTTTTATGTTCGTCAGCGCTCATTTTTCAGTAAAAGCCGTTGTGCGGGTTGCGGTGCATTTGTCGTCGGGCGGCATCATTTTTTGTCTTGCCGGCGTGAAAGGCGGTAAATCGGCGGGGTATCTTGGCTGTCGCCTTGGATACTCACGCCCGGTAAAATGCAAATAGATTTGCTTTTA
>CAMRVW010000125.1 GCA_947054185.1 uncultured Rikenellaceae bacterium
GTGTGGGGATGTTCTGTCGGCTAAAACGGTTTCTTTAACGCATGGACAAGTAATTTATTGCCTGAAAAGTATTGCAGATTATAAAATAATAGGTATATTTGTTTGTCGGTATTTAATAAATGTTGAAAAACAGTTTTGCATGAAAAACTGCAAGTAAGTGGCAAACCCGTGGTCATACATGAATTCGAGAGAGTCGGCGTGTGTGGTTCGGTTTGTTTTCGGTGATTGCCGGCACGGCATGGACGGGTTTCGGACAGACGAAAATCGGGTGTCTTCCGCAAAAGCGTTTGAGCATTGATGTGAAAATGGAATTTGCACTAAGCAAATACTTTTTATAAAACGTTATGTTATGGTAAAATTTAACTCTTGTGTTAAGCATCTGATGCTTGCCGGGGCGTTTTTGAGCATGGGTTCCGTCTATGCCGTACGCACCGATGCAACAGGTGTTGAGATCCTCGTTCAGGATCAGAAAAGCACTGTAAGCGGTAAAGTGGTCGACATGTCAGGCCAGCCCGTTATCGGTGCCACCGTCCTAATTAAAGGTACGACCAACGGTTCTATTACCGGTGTTGACGGCACGTTCTCTGTCGATGTCAAAAGAGGCGATGTCGTTGAAGTGTCTTTCATCGGTTATAAAACGACCGAGGTTGTTTATGAAGGACAGCCCAATCTCAACATCACACTCAATGAAGATGCCCTCAATGTGGAAGAGGTGGTTGTGACCTCTATGGGTATCAAACGTGACACCAAAGCCCTCGGTTACGCCATTCAGGAGGTGAACGGCGACGAGCTGGTGCAGTCTCGTGACGTTAACGTGACCAACGCGTTGAGCGGTAAGGTCGCAGGTCTTCAGGTGGTTCGCGGTGGTGGTTCGACCGGTTCGTCTAAGATCATCCTTCGCGGTCAGACCTCTCTGACCGGCAGCAACCAGCCCCTTATCGTGGTCGACGGTGTGCCTATGGACAACTTCGTCGGCGGTAACACCGATATCTGGGGTAACCAAGGTATGGACATGGGTAACGGTCTTGCCGACTTGAACCCCGAGGACATCGAGTCTATGTCGGTGCTCAAGGGCGGTTCGGCAGCGGCTCTTTACGGCTCTCGTGCAGGTAACGGTGTCATTCTCATCACCACCAAGCAGGGTAAGGGCAACAAGGGTCTCGGCATCACCGTTTCAGCGGGCGTGTCTATAGAGAACATTCTCATTAAACCCGAGCTTCAGAGCGACTTCTCGCAGGGTGACAGAGGCGTGATGGATGTTGTCAACTCAAGTTATTCTTGGGGTGCTCCCATCGACGGCCGTCAGTACACCAACTGGAGAGGCGAGCAGGAGAATCTTCAGGCTTACGACAATATCAGCAACTTCTTCCGCACCGGTATCATCGACAACGAGTCTGTGACATTCCAGCAGCAGATAAACAAAACGTCGATTTACTCTTCTATCACCCGCATGCACGATAAGAGCATGGTTCCGGGCACCAGCCTCGACCGTATCTCCATCACCTCTCGTGCAACCACCAACCTGGGCGAGGGTGACAAATGGAAACTCGACGTCAAGGGTACATATGTCAACAGCAAGGCGCAGAACCGTCCCCTTCAGGGTATAAACAACTCCAACATGTTCTATACCATGGACCTCTTCCCCCGCTCGCTTGACATTCGTCAGTTCAACCCCTCGGTTAACTCTGCGGGTGAGATGTTGTGGTGGAACCCCGAATCACAGAACGATAACCCCTGGTGGTCGACTCAGTATAACCTCAACAACGATACCCGTAACCGTCTTATGGGCTTCATGTCGTTGAGCTATCAGTTCACCGACTGGTTGAGCCTGGAGGGCCGCGGCGGTTTGGATTATTACTCAACCCGCAGCTATAACAAAAAGTATGCCGGCGGTCACTCAACCCCCAAGGGCAGTTACTCTGAGGGTATGAACGACTTCATGGAGCAGAACTATAGCTTCCTGTTCATAGCCCGCAAAGACAACCTCTTCGGCAAGTTCGGCGGTTTCGTAACCTTCGGCGGCAACATGATGCTTCAGAACACCAGCAAAATGAACGCATCGACCGTTGACATGGTTATTCCCAACATTTTCTCATTGAATAACGGTGCCGACAAACCGTCAGTCTCTTCTGAGACCAAGCAGCGCCGCATGAACTCTCTTTACGGTTCATTGCAGCTCAACTATGACCAGGCAATCTTCGTTGACGCAACCTTGCGTAACGACTGGTCGTCAACCATGTCTAAGGCGAACCGTTCTTACCTCTATCCCTCGGTAAGTGTTTCTGCGGTGATATCAGAGCTTGTCAACATGCCTTACTGGTTCTCGTTCGCTAAAATTCGCGGTTCGTTCGCAGAGGTTGGTAACGACCTTGACCCATGGCAGTTGTACACAAGTTACTCTGTCGGCAAAGACTTCTGGGGTAACCCCACTGCCAACCGCGGTAACGTACTTTACGATCCCAATGTGCGTTCAGAGCTCGTTAAGTCGTGGGAGGTGGGTGCCGATATCCGTTTCTTGCGCAACCGTTTCAAGGTTGACTTCACCTGGTATCGTTCTAACGCAACCCGTCAGTTGATCGACATGCCCATGGACCCCTCATCGGGTTATTCAAGCCGCAAGATCAATGCCGGTAACATTCAGAACCAGGGTATCGAGCTTACTGTCGGCGCAAACATTTTCAACACTCCCAAAGGCTTTATCTGGGACGCTTCTTTGAACTTCTCTCGTAACGTCAACAAGATCATGGAGCTTGCAGACGGTGTTAAAGAGTATCCCTTGGCAACTGTCGATGTGCTCAAGGTGGTCGCTCCCGTGGGCGGTTACTATGGTGACATATACGGTACGACATTTGCCCGCATCAGCCAGGAGCAGATAGATAAGAGTAACGGTACTCTGCCTCAGGAGGCGCTTGGTGAGTTGTATCTCGACGGTACAGGTCTTCCTCTCAGCACAAGTGACCAATATCTCGGCAACCAGCAGCCCAAATTCCTTATCGGTTTCAATAACAGCTTCTCTTACAAGAACGTAAGCCTCGATTTCCTTATCGATGCACGTGTGGGCGGTAAGATGTACTCGCTTACATCAAGAGCTCTTCATGCTTCAGGTAATGCAAAGGCAACCGTTGTGGATGGCAAACGTGAGAAATTCATCGTGTCTGGTTATTACAAAGATGCGAAAGACGATAGCGGCAACACTTGGGTGAAGAACGAAACAGAGGTTGAGCCTCAGGATTACTGGGCAAGATTGACCAGCGGTAACACCGGTATCAACGAGGCGTTCCTTTATGATGCGACTTCTGTTCGTCTTAGAACCCTCTCTTTGGGTTACGACCTTCCCAAGAAGTTTATACAGAACACTCCGATTCAGCGTCTGAGATTCTCTGTGACTGCAAACAACTTGTGGCTCATCTATACCGCACTTCCCGGCATCGACCCCGAGAGTGTGTCAGGTACCGGTACCAACGTGTCTGCACTTGAGTTTGGTGTGCCTCCCACCTCACGCTCATTCACTTTCAATGTAACCATCGGATTCTAAAAAGAGGATTAAATCATGAAAAAAGCAATATATAAATCGCTTCTCGGACTTATGGCCGTATCTGCTCTTGCCGGCGGTTGCAAAAAGTTTGAAGAAATAAACAAAGACCCCAATGCGGTCTCTGAAGATGAGGTGGAAGTCTCGTTCCTTATCAACAACTCTATGTTTGCCGCGCAGCAGGACCCCAACATTGCAGAGCGTATATTCGTGCTGACATGGGGCGGCGTGTCGCGTGTGTTTGCATACGGCAGCGCGTATGCCGGCGGTTTCAGCCACAGCTATCTTGCTGAGTACTGGAGCAACAGTTACATGATGCGCTGGCTTACCAACGCCAACCTGGCAGTCAAGATCGGTCAGCAGCGTGAGGCCGACAAGACCGCCAAGGAGAGCAACAACAACTGGGTGCAAATATCTCGTATCTGGAGAGCATACCTGCTCACAGAGTTGTCTGACAACTTCGGTCCCGTGCCCGATGTCGAGACAGCATTCATGGGTGAGGTTCCCTCTTATCAGAATGAGGTTGATGCTTACAAGTATTGCATCAAAGAGCTTACCGATGCAGTGGCTAAGATAAACGACGTGAAAATGTCTGATGACGAGGCCAAGCTCGATCAGTTCTATAAAGGCGACATGAACAAGTGGAAGAAGTATGCAAACTCAATGCGTATGCGTCTTGCAATGCGTCTTTTGCATGCCGACCGCGCTTATGCCCAGAAAGAGTTTGAGGCTGCGGTGAACGATCCCGCAGGTTACATCAAAGAAAACGCCGAGAACGCCCGTTATAAAGAGGGCGGCGGTTGGGACAACTCAACAGGTGTGATGACACGTTCATGGAACTATTTGGGCTTGTCGTTCACTCCGTATAACCTCTTCGTCGGTTTGGGCGGTATCTCTCCCGAAGATCTCGAGGCCATTCCCAACACCTCGTTCTATGGTTTGAGCGATGATGTCAAGACCGAGTACAAGAACTATCTCAAAGATCCGCAGACTTATCTTGGTCTTTATCTTCCCGATCAGCTCTCTAACAAGACGAATGTGATGAATGCCGACTATTTGTTCAATTACATTCCCTCTAACGTCGATCCCCGTACTTACATTTACTTCTCTCAGCCCGGTACCGAAGCCAAGGTAAACGCTTATACTTTCGCAGTCAGCAAGAACGAGGGCGAGAGCGACGCGGCATTTGAATTGCGTAAACGTGGTGTGGACTCATCTTACGTGCTTACCATGAAGAACCCGGCAACGGGTGCTGCCGGCACTGCTGTCAAAGGCACTCCCGATACTGTTCGTATTCGCGGTAAGTTCAACTTCGTGCCTTACTTTAACGGTTCACAGGGCGACAAATCGCAGTTGTTCAAGTTTAACAACTCAACCCGTTATTTCTCAACCATTACCAACAACTATCGTAACAACGAGAACTATCGTATCTTCTTCGCTTCTTGGGAGTCTTACTTCCTTTTGGCAGAGGCGGCAGTTTATGGTTGGAACGTTGGCACCGACGCTAAAACAGCGTATGAGAAAGGTATCGACGAGAGCTTCGCTTACCACGGTCTTTCTTCACTCGTTGCCACTTACAAAGCGTCTGAAAGTTACAACCGTGTCGGTACATCGGTATCGTTCACTCATACCGCTGAAGCGGCTGACTTTACCATCAATTACGAGACCTTTACCGGTGCAACCTTTACCGAGACAAAGTATAAGGATAAACCCTCTTTGTACTCTTACAAGACTCCTGCCACAGGTACTGTCACTTACAAGTATCCTAAAGGTGCATATGCGACCAACAATGACGCTTTGACCAAGATCATCACTCAGAAGTTCATTGCTCAGTCTCCCTATTTGGCATTGGAAATTTGGAGCGATTATCGTCGTTTGAACCTGCCCTTCTTCGAGAACCCTGTTTCTGAACTTCAGCTCACCAACATGCCTTGGTACACTCCTGCCAAGTCCGGTGTGTTCAGCGCAGAAAACGTTCCGGCTCGTGCGTTCTATCCGAATACATTCTCGACCAACTCTCCTGACAGCTATAAGGCTGCGGTTGACCTTCTTACCAAACCCGGGAAGGATAATGACAAGATCAACACTCCGCTTGGTTGGGCTAAGAATGCGCCTAAGAAGTAATTTTTGAGCATAAAATAATCTCTTGATATCGGGATGCGGCCAAGGGCCGCATCCCTTTTTTATGGGTTGCCGGAACTGCCGTTTATGGTTTGCCGGAACTGCCTCCGGCGGCCCTTCCGGGGGAGGGGTCACGGACCCCGTTTTGATAT
>CAMRVW010000126.1 GCA_947054185.1 uncultured Rikenellaceae bacterium
ATATAGCCTAAAAAATACGAATAATGGAGAAAAAAACTGAAACAGCGCTAGATGACGTGGTTATACGTTTTTCCGGCGACTCGGGCGACGGCATGCAGATGACCGGCACCTTATTCACCGACACCTCGGCATATTTGGGTAACGGAGTTTCGACCTTTCCCGACTTTCCTGCCGAGATACGCGCGCCGCAAGGCACTGTGAGCGGTGTTTCAGGCTTTCAACTTCACTTCGGAAGCCATTGCGTCAGCACTCCGGGCGACTATTGCGACGTGCTTGTGGCCATGAACCCCGCCGCCCTTAAAGCCAATGCCAAATGGCTCAAAAAGACGGCCACCGTCATTGTCGACATCGACTCGTTCACCGACAAAGGCATCGAAAAGGCCGGCTTCAAGAGCGACAATCCTTTCGCCGAGCTGGGTATAGAGGGCTATAACATAGTCTATGCCCCCATCACCTCCATGACGAAAGAGACCCTTAAAGAGAGCTCTCTCGACCCCAAGAGCGTGGTTAAGTGCAAAAACATGTTCGCCTTGGGTATCTGTTATTTCATGTTCAACCTGCCCTGCGACCACACCGAGCGTTTCATAGACAAGAAGTTCGGCAAAAAGAAACCAGAGGTTGCCGAGGCCAACAAAAAGGTGCTCAACGCAGGTTACAATTATGCGCACAACACCCACACGTTCGCCAGCACATACACCGTTGCCCCCGCACCCATGGAGAAGGGCACCTATCGCAGCATAGACGGTAACCAGGCGACAGCGTGGGGCTTCATCGCCGCATCTGAAAAGAGCGGACGTCCCTTGTTCTGCGGCTCTTACCCCATAACCCCCGCAACACACATACTCGAAGAGCTTGCCAAGCGTAAAGATCTTAACGTAAAGACATTGCAGGCCGAAGACGAGATAGCGGGCATCTGCACCTCCATAGGCGCGGCCTATGCCGGCAGCTTTGCCGTCACCACCACCTCGGGCCCGGGCCTCTCGCTCAAAAGCGAGGCGATAGGTCTGGCCGTCATGACCGAGCTTCCGTTGGTCATCGTCGACGTTCAGCGTGGCGGTCCCTCGACGGGTCTGCCCACCAAGACAGAGCAGACCGACCTCATGCAGGCACTCTGGGGACGTAACGGCGAGTGTCCGTTAGTGGTCATGGCCGGCAGCACACCCTCTAACTGCTTCCATTACGCGTTCATGGCCGGCAAGATCGCCATGGAGCACATGACGCCCGTCATATTGCTCAACGACGGCTTCATCGCCAACGGTTCGGAGCCGTGGCGCATACCGTCAATGAAAGACTATCCCGCCATCAACCCTCCCGTGGTCAAAGAGGCTCCCGAAGGTGGTTACATGCCCTATGCGCGTGACGAAGAGCGGCTTGCGCGTCGTTGGGCGCTTCCCGGTACCAAGGGTCTGGAGCATCGTGTGGGAGGCCTTGAGAAAGACTTCCTCAAAGGCTCTGTGTCGCACGATCCCATCAACCACCAAAAGATGGTCGATATACGCCGTGCCAAGGTTGAACGCGTGGCCGACTTCATTCCCGAGCAAGAGGTGTACGGCTCATCAGAGGGCGGCGAGCTTCTCGTTGTCGGCTGGGGCGGCACCTGGGGCCACCTTTACAGCGCCGTAAAGGCAATGCGAGCCGAGGGTAAGGATGTGTCGTTGTGTCACTTCAATTATATTCATCCACTGCCCAAAAACACCGGCGATATATTCGGTCGCTTCAAGAAGATAGTGGTGTGCGAGCTTAACGAAGGCCAGTTTGCCAACTATCTGCGAATGACGCACCAGAAGTTTGAATACAAACAGTTCAACAAGTCTCAGGGCCTCCCCTTCACGGTGGTGGAATTGATCGACAAGTTTAATGAGTTGTTGTAATGCAATGTGCTGATATTTAAATTGATATAGCGTTTATTTGAAGTTGTACTTTAAGTAAAGTGTATTAATTGATTGAATGTTAGCGATATATGGTTTCGTGCAAGTGAATTTAATAAGATTAACATTTTTATAACCAATGCATTAAATGAGATTACTTAATGTAATACTTTAAGTGATGACGGTTAATAGTTTGATTTTAAGGAATGTAAGTTGTATTTGCCCGAGGCTTTGCAAGAAATTCTTTTACCGTAAGGTTTGAAACTTAAACAAAAAAACAAGACAATGGAAAATTATAAATATACACCGGCAGATTTTAAGAGCGACCAGGAGGTGAAATGGTGTCCCGGTTGCGGTGACCATGCCATACTCAGTGCCGTACAAAAGGCGTTGCCCGAGGTGGCAGAGAAGTTGGGTTACTTGCATGAAGATTTCGCGTTTATTTCGGGTATCGGTTGTTCGTCTCGTTTCCCTTATTACATGCAAACGTTTGGTTTTCATGGTATTCACGGTCGTGCGGCGGCTATCGCAACAGGTGTCAAGGTCTCTAATCCCGAGTTGAGCGTGTGGCAGATATCGGGTGACGGCGATGCCTTGGCCATAGGCGGTAATCACTTCATTCATGCCATACGTCGTAATATCGACATCAATATATTGCTCTTTAACAACGAGATATATGGTCTGACAAAGGGGCAATACTCACCCACATCCAAGCTGGGCAAGATAACCAAGACCTCGCCTTTCGGTACCATAGAGCATCCGTTCACACCGGGTGAGCTTGTGCTTGGCGCCCGTGGCACATTCTATGCCCGTTCGCTCGATGTGGAGCTTAATACCACCAAAGATTGCCTTGTGGCCGCAGCGGCACATGCCGGCACCTCTGTCACCGAGATATTGCAGAACTGTGTGATATTCAACGATAAAACACACGATGCCTTCGCCAATAAAGAGTGGCGCGAAGACCGCACCATCACCTTGCATCACGGCGAGCCCATGATATTCGGCAAAAACCGCGACAAGGGTATCGTGCTCGAGGATATGGCTCTCAAGGTGGTGACCATAGGCGAAGAGGGTTACACGGCCGACGATATTCTGGTGCACGACGCCCACAACCCCAATCCGGGCATACACATGATGCTCGTCAACATGCGCGCACCTGAGTTCCCCGTTGCCCTCGGTGTTATTCGCGACGTGCCCGACAAAACGTATGAGCGTTCGCTTGAAGAGCAGGTCGAAGAGCTTCATCGCACCGCCAGAATACACTCGGTGGACGAGCTTCTTCACAATGGCGACACCTGGGAGCTTTAATGCTCTTGCCGGCCGGCACTGCTATTTTGCGGGAACTGCCGTTTTTGTTTACTGGAACTGCCCCTTTTATGGTTTGCCGGAACTGTCTCCTCCGGAAGGGCCGCCGGAGGCAGTTCCCGCAAAATAAACGACACTTCCGGCAACCCAATACGGCAGTTTCGGCAAAATAAACGGCAAATGTACGGCAGTGACTCAGCCCCAAAGCCATAAAAATGATGGCACGGAATATGTTTTTCCATCAAAAAGCAGTATATTTGCGACTCACTAAGGATTTTGCGAATGGATATATCATCTTTAGGAGAGTTTGGTTTTATTGATCGTATAACCGACGGCATCTCGTGCACACGGGGCGATACGATAAAGGGAGTGGGTGACGACGCTGCCGTAATAGATAAAGACTCAGATAGTTATGCGCTTATAAGCAGCGATATGTTTTTAGAGGGCATCGCCTTCGACCTTACATATACGCCGCTCAAACACCTTGGCTTCAAGTGTGTTGTGGCTGCCGCAAGCGATATTCTCGCAATGAACGGCACGGCCGAGCAGATTACTTTCTCGATAGGTTTGTCGCAGAAAGTAACTATGGAGATGGCCGACGAGCTTTACGAAGGTGTGCGCGCCGCCTGCGAGAAATACTCCATAGACCTGGTGGGAGGCGATACCACTCCCTCCATGACGGGTCTGGCCATATCGGTTACTGCCATTGGCTCGGTTGTCAAAGACCAGATAACATATCGCAACGGAGCCAAAAATGCAGACCTGTTGTGCGTCACGGGCGACCTCGGAGCTGCTTTCATGGGTTTGAAGCTGCTCGAACGCGAGAAGAGAGTGCTTAACGGCAACATAGAGGCGGCGCCCAAGTTCGACGGTTATGAATATCTGCTTGAACGTCAGTTGCATCCGTTGCTTCGGTGCGATGTCATAGAGGCGCTCGACAAAAGCGGTATCGTGCCCACGTCCATGATAGACATATCTGACGGGTTAGCCTCTGAGGTGTTGCATCTGTGTCGCAGGTCGGGTGTCGGTGCCCGCTTATATCTCAACAAGATTCCTATATCGTCGAAGTGTTTCGAGTTTGGCGACGAGATTAATGTCGACCCTGTGATGGCGGCCCTTAACGGCGGCGACGATTACGAGTTGTTGTTTACCGTGCCTGTGGGCAGGTATGAAGATGTGTTGCGTGTGGGCGGCATCGACGTCATAGGCCATGTGACAGCGCCGGAGAAAGGGGCCGCATTGGTGACTCCCGACGGTGGTGAGATAACCCTGACGGCGCAGGGATGGCCTGCACAAGAGTAACCGAGAGGCACACAGAGGTGCCATTAATTAGTGATTTTGATAACAATATACAGATAGACATGTTGAACATTGTTTTATTCGGCCCTCCGGGTGCCGGCAAAGGCACACAGGCTGAGAAACTGGCCGAACGTTACAATCTGCGTCACCTCTCGACCGGCGAGGTGATACGTGCCGAGATACAGGCGGGCAGCGAGTTGGGTTTGATGGCCCAAGAGCAGATGAAAGACGGTTCGTTGGCATCCGACCAGATTGTTATAGGCATAATAGACCATTACATCGAAATGCACCGCGACGGTAACGGCACCATATTCGACGGTTTTCCCCGCACCACGCCTCAGGCCGAGGAGTTCGATCGCATACTTGCCCGCCATGGACAAGAGGTGACGGCCATGATATCGCTCGATGTGCCCGACGAGGAGGTTGTGGCACGATTGCTCAACAGAGGCAAGATAAGCGGACGCGATGACGACCAAAGCGAGGAGATAATACGTAACCGCATAAAGGTGTACAAGGCGCAGACCGCCGTTGTAAAGGAGTTCTATCAAAAGCAGGGCAAGTATATCATGGTGGACGGCACCGGCGATATCGAGACCACATTCGAGCGCGTTTGTGAGGTTGTCGACCGTATATCTGCCAAGTAAATTAGTTTTTGTCTATATTCAAGGGTTTCCGTTGTGCGGGAGCCCTTTTGCTTTTGGGGTGTGTTGAAGTATTTACGGCGATGGATGTGGGTGTTTGTGGCATGTTTCGGGGGTGGGGTGGGGGAGTGCGTCGGGATATGAGAGCTGTGTTTTGGGGCGATATTGGTGATGGCGGTAAGGGTTTTATCCGGATAGTATAAAAAGTTTTGACTATATAATCTTGATTATCAGTTTTATGTGATTTAATTGCAAAAAAATGTCTCTAAAAATTTGGAGACAAGTAAATTTTGCGTACCTTTGTGCCCGGAGAGATGGCAGAGTGGTCGAATGCGGCTG
>CAMRVW010000127.1 GCA_947054185.1 uncultured Rikenellaceae bacterium
TATCAAGTTCACCTCAGGCTCTAATTCAGTTGAGTTTCCCGCTGTCGGTTTCCGCAACAGCGCGTCCAGTACGTTGGGCAACGCGGGTGAGACCGGGCGCTATTGGTCGTCAGTTGTGTATGATTCTGGCAGCGCGTACTACCTGTACTTCAGCAGCAGTAATTTGAGCGTGTACGGTGGCAACTATAAGACTTTCGGTCTTAGTGTGCGTTGTGTCCGCTAAATATTAATACTTTGGTTCTTTGATTTCTTTGATTCTTACCCGAGGGCCTGCCGGGGCAAAAACTGACTTATGGTGCGGTGAATGGGCTTTTTGCGTGACGGAGAGCGGAACGGAGCCTGCGGAGAGCAGAGGCGGGAAAGTCAGGCGTTTCACTTCCTCCGCCTAATTCACTGCGGCATATATTGCTTATCGGAGTGCGGCCTCCCGTGGGAGGGGGGCTCGCCCCGCGGCCGTTTTGCGGGAACAAAAGTCTCTCGATATAAAAACGGGACAAAAAAGATATGAGCTGTAATACGACACAGTATGCCTTTGGGCTTGGGTGAATTGCGAGTGGTACGTGCCTCGGCCGTTTTGCCTGAACAAAAGCAAAATAAAAGCATGCGGAGCAAAATTTGTCGGGCATAAGTTCAGGGCACGGCTCGAACCGCGGACTTTACTCCTTCGAGTGTCTGCCGCGCCAAAGCCCTGCCCGGCACAAAAGCCATGACCTAAACTTCCTTGAACAAAACACACCGGCCAAAGCCCTGCCGGCCCGAAGTCAAGCAAAAAACTCACGGCATCACTGTCATGACGCCGTGAGTAATGTGTGTGTCTGTTAAGTGTCTGTATGAACGGGGGTTATTTTCGCAGCACTATGGAGAACCATTCGTCGCGGCCGGTGCGGCACTCCTCATGCAGGCCGAGCGATGATGCTTTCTGCGTGAGTATGTCGCAGTCGATTCCTAAAAAGCCGCTTATTATGAGGGTGCCGTCATCAGATAGGGTGTCGGCATATCGGGCCATGTCGGCAAGGAGTATGTTGCGGTTGATGTTGGCCACTATAAGGTCATAGCAGCGTCCTTTGAGCAGAGAGGCGTCGCCTAACATTACTTCGACACGCTCTGTGACGTTGTTTTCGGCAATGTTCTCGGTTGCGTTTTCGGCGGCCCACTCGTCTATGTCAATGGCGTCGACGTGGCAGGCTCCGCGTTTGGCTGCCAGTATGGCCAGTACGCCTGTGCCGCAGCCCATGTCGAGCACTCGCAGGCCCTCTATATTGCGGTTCAGAAGGTGTTCGAGCATGAGGCAGGTGGTGGCGTGGTGGCCCGTGCCGAACGACATCTTGGGCATTATCACAAGGTCGTATTCGACTTTCGGGACGCTATGGAACGGTGCCCGCACCACGCATCTGTCGTTTACCTCTATGGGGGAGAAGTTAGATTCCCACACGGCGTTCCAGTTGACATCTTCCATATCTTCAAGCTCGGTCGACGCATCTGTCAGGGTGTCGCGAAATAGTGTTATGTCGTTGGCGTGGGCATCATATTCCGAAGAGGGAATATAGGCCGACAGTATGCTTTCGTTTTCGGAGTCGAAGCTGTCGAAACCCATGTCGGCAAGAGTGGCTATGATTATCTCCTGTCGCTCTTCCGAGGGGTGGGCGAGGGTTATTTCAAGTTTTTTGTATTGCATGTCAAAAGGTCGTTTAAAACCGTCAGGACCCGCTGTTAGAGGTCCTGACGGTTTTTGGCGTCTGTCGGAGGCTCACAAGAGTCGGCAGATGCGATTAAAAAAGCGGCCGGACGGGAGATGTTATTCTGCCAGCCATTTTTCCAGTATCTTCCATGCGCGCTCTTGTTGCTCTTTGGGCATGGTGCTTATGCGGGTGGCGTGGCTGCCGCCTTTCTGCACGAATTTGTGCATGTTTTTCTTGTTATAGAAGAGATAGTCTTCGGGTGCGGCTGCTGTCCAAGGGTCTATCTCGCCATAGACGAACAACATTTTGGGGTCGTTGTCTTTGAGGAAACGGTATATCTTGAGGTGCAACTCGTCGTCGAACTCTATGTCTTTGGCATCTTCGGGCAGGAATATCTTTCCGAGATAGCCTCGGGTGTCTTTAACCACCAGCAGATCTTGCAGATAAGAGGTGTCATAACCGTAATAACCCAGCTCGCGGGCTGCCTGCACGAAGAAAGGTGTGGTGTTGTGAACCAAGAAGTAATCGGGGCCGGCCGCTTTCATGAGGTGGTCGAACAGCAGGCTGTCGGGGGTGTTGTCATCAGCATCTATAGTCGCGCGTCCCCACTGGTTGAGGGCGAAAGGATATTCGAGCACACAGAAGTCCAACAGGCTGTCGGCCGACATGACAGAGGCGTCGTAACCCTTTTCTGCAACGAAGGCTTTGAGCATGGGTATCATGGTGGCGCGGCGCGAGAGTATTTGGCGCTGAACGTTGCGCGTCATGTTCTGGTGATATTCGTCGCCTATGTTGTATATGAAAGGCTCGTGACGTCCGTCCTCCACATCGAAGCATACGGGGCCCACGTAAGGCACGGAGAAATCGACATCGTCGGGATAGAACGTGCGGTATATCATGGTGTTATGTCCGCCTTTGCTGATGCCGGAAGAGATCCATTTGCCCGGATATATCGTGCGCATGGCGCGGTTTATCGCGTGGAGGTCGGCAGCCTCCTGCTCGCCGGTCATGTATGTCCAGTCGCAGGGGTCGGGTGTCGACTCGTCGAAGAAGCGGTGCTCGACGATGATCTGGTTGGTGTTGAAGTGCGCCGATATCTCCTCACGGTGGCGTCCGACCTCGCCGTATTTGGCGGCATAACCCTCGGCAACCATCTGCGTGGGACGGTCAAAGCCGGCATGAGAGACATAGAAACGCTGGGTGAAGGAGCCTTTGGAGGGGTCGTTGTGATCGACAGGTTGCGTTATCTTCACGCGGTAACGCTCGGGAAAACGTTCGGTCTCTATCTTATCGACCGACACAACGCCGGGAAGCGCCTTCAGCCTATTGTAAAGTTCGCTGGCGGGAGCCTGACTCGTCTTCTTCCTTGCGGGTTCGCCTGCCGTGACAACAGACGGCGATGCGAACAATAACGATGCTGCGATAAGCAGACTGCAACTCAAAAATCTTTTCATATCTTTAGGTTTGAAAATATTCTGTGAGCGCAAAGATACGAATAAGCGAGGGCAAAAGCAAACGATAGTTTGGTTTTGCCGAGCGAGAGTATCTAAGACCGAGAGGTCAAAGATACGGATAAGCCGAGAGTCAAGCAAATTTTATTTGTTTGACCGAGGCGAAGTATCTAAGGCGACAGCCAAAGATACGATTAAGCGAGGGCAAAAACAAACGATAGTTTGGTTTTATCGAACGAGAGTATCTAAAGCGATAGAAAAACAGATGTTTTTTCAAAAGGCTCCGCAGGGGAGGTTCGTTGCGGCTTTTTTATTGTCGCCCTGTGACGCAAAAGCCCGGCGGATGCAAAAGACTCGCGCCTTCGTCGAAACGGAAAAACTGCGACACCAAGCCTGTCGTTTTTTTGATTTTGCGCTATTCAAACGATGTCGGGGAGGAACGGATATTAAATGAAGGGTATCGGGATGAGGTTGGTTATCGTGGACGCTGTTTGTGACGTCAGATATCGTGTTTTTGTCTTGGGGCACTTGCCCGTAAAAGGCGACGATTCTTGCTTTTGCCCTCGCTTATTCTTATCTTCGCGGTATAAACGAGATGATTTTATGGATGCTGTCGAGTTGTTGGCGGAATATAAGAGCTATCTGTTGTTGGAGCGGCGCATGTCGGCCAACACCATAGAGGCATATATGCGCGATGTGAATGCTTTTGGCGACTATATGACCCAAAACAATGGGGTGTTCGATCCGTCGAAGGTGGCTTACGAAGATATAGAGCGTTTCATATTTTCGCTATCGGAGTCGGGGGCCGGCAGTCGGTCGGTGGCCCGCACCATAAGCGGTGTCAAGAGCTTTTTCAGCTGGTTATATCTTTACGACAAGATAGAGACCCTGCCCACAGAGCTTGTCGAGACTCCCAAGATAGGTCGCAAGATACCCGATTACCTTACCGAAAATGAGGTTGAACGCATGATAGCGTCGGTCGACCTGTCGTACGAAGAGGGACACCGCAACAGAGCCATACTCGAGGTCATGTACAGTTGCGGATTGCGGGTCAGCGAGGTGGTCACACTGCGTATAAGCGACCTTTTCTTCGATGACGGTTATCTGCGTGTGGTGGGCAAGGGCGACAAGGAGCGTCTGGTGCCGGTATCGGCCGAGCTTATAAAGCAGATAGGCTTTTACAGGCAGAAGCGGGCCCGGATGCGCATAGAGAGCCGTTATGCCGACTTTCTGTTTCTAAACAGGCGCGGGGGGCCGTTAAGCCGTGTGATGGTGTTCAATATCGTCAAGCAGGCTGCTTTTAGCGCGGGTATTGCAAAGACGGTAAGTCCCCACACGTTTCGTCACACGTTTGCCACCCAGCTGGTAAAAGGCGGTGCCGACATAAGGCTTGTACAGCAGATGCTCGGACACAGCAGCATACTCACAACCGAGGTGTACACGCATCTCGACACCCGACACAAGCAGGAGACAATAGAGGCGTACCACCCTTTGAACAAATAAGGGGCCTGGAGCCTTTCAGACAGCCTGCCTGACCTTGTGTCATGCCAATGAATCTCTTCTGACGGCCCTGTTACGTCGAGGTTTTAAGGTGACGCATGTTATACCAAGGTGATTTTTATGTAAATAAATTGACGATAATGAATGATTTTGTCTTTTGCAGTCCCACCGAGTTTGTTTTCGGCAAGGGCACGGAGGCTCGTGTCGGCGAGATGGTCGCAAAGCATGGCGGCAATAAGGTGATGGTTGTTTATGGTGGCGGCTCGGTTGTCCGTTCGGGGCTGCTCGGCCGTGTGGAGAGCGCGTTACGACAGACGGGTGTCGACTATCTCTTGTTTGGCGGCGTGATGCCCAACCCTATGGATGACAAGGTTTACGAGGGCATAGAGCTGTGTCGGCGTCAAGGTGTCGACATGTTGCTGGCCGTGGGTGGCGGCTCGGTGATAGACACGGCCAAGGCCATTGCCGCAGGAGTGCCTTACGACGGTGATTTCTGGGATTTTTATGCCGGTATATCGCAAGTGACCGTGGCTTTGAAAGTGGGTGTGGTGCTCACAATACCGGCCGCAGGCAGCGAGGGATCGGCCAATTCGGTGATAACCAAGAGAGAGGGTGCCATTAAGATAAGTCTGCGCACCGGAGGGGCTTTGCGGCCGGTGTTTGCCATTATGAATCCTGAGCTGACATACACACTGCCGGCATATCAGACATCGTGCGGCATTGTCGACATGATGGCTCACATAATGGAGCGATACTTTTCCAATACCCCCGACACCGGGGTGGGCGACCGTATGTGCGAGGGTCTGCTCAAGGCCAT
>CAMRVW010000128.1 GCA_947054185.1 uncultured Rikenellaceae bacterium
ACACATTTATGACATATCTGTAATTCCCCCTTAGTTGTTCCTCAAAAATATCAAACCGGGGTCTGTGACCCCTCCCCCGGAAGGGCCGCCGGAGGCAGTTCCCGCAAACCATAAACGGCAGTTCTCGCAAAACAAAACAGCAGTACCCGCAAAATCACTTACCCGTCATAAATTTGAGTGCGAAGCCTGCATGTGCCGTGATGCCGGGTGTCAGGGCCACGTGAGGGGCTATGGAAGAGGTCTTGCGGTCGAGCAGGTTGTCGGCGCCTATGAAGAAGCGATACCTCTTTGACACGACGACGGTTATGTTGGCGGCGAGATTGACCGCCGAGGGGAGGTCGTAAAGACAATAAGAGGCGCGGGGATCGAAAAACAACACCTCTTTGGAGCCAAGATAAGATGCCGACAGGAAGATGTTGTAATCGACCTTTTTGTGAGATACGGTGTAATCGGTTGATGCGACGAGTGAGAGGCCGCGATAGCCCGAGTCGCCTGTCAGTGGCACCTCTTTTTCATGCTTGCGCATGAGGTTGCAGGCGGCATCTATGCGCCATCCTTTGAGGGGATTGGCGCCTAAGCGGGCCTCTATGCCGTAATAACGGTTTTTGTTGCCGTTGCGATAAACCAGACGGTAACCCTCGCGTGTCAATACCATGGGGTTCTTGAAGAAGGCGCCGTAAAGACGTGCCGACAGTTCTATGGGACGGCTTGAATATGAGGCCGAGAGGCTGACATTATGGCTCTTGGCCCGTTTGAGGGCACCGTTGCCAAGTATGGACATACCTGCCATGCTGGCGTCCATGAAACGATAACGCACCGACGGCATCACATAAGCCAGCTCGTAATCGCCCTTTATCACAAACCTGCCGGGCGAGTATGCCACGCCGGCCTGTGGCGACACCGACGCTCGGGTCATATACTTGGGCTTGCCTATGAAGTTGGTGTATATCTTGGTGAAGCTGTCCCAGCCGAAGTTGTCTATGCGCAGGCCGCCTGTTGCCGAGAAGTCGCCGTTGGTGTATTGCTCCAGGCCATAGAGCGACAGTGTGTTATAGGTGTGACGTTCGCTCCGGCCGCCTTTCAGTATGGGGCTGTTGCTGCTCAGAGACAATATCTCGACACCTGCCGTTATGCGGTGGTGGCTGTTGGGTCGGTTTACCCACTCGACGGATGGGTTGACGATGATGTTGCGTTCTTTGGGCCTGTCTCCCTCGTTTTTGATGCTGCGGCTGTCTATGTTGCCATATATGTCGAAGAGGAAGGCGTTACGGTCGTTGACGACATATTCTATGTTCATGTCGGCATGGCCGCCGTAATGTCCTGCAAGCCCGCTTGTGCCATAGTTGGAATCGTAACCCGGGGGCAGTATGTCAACCGGTGCGACACCTCGTCTGTCGGTTTTGTATGCCGCTCCCGACATCTCTATGGTCACCTTGTCATGCGCTTTTATGCTGAAACGCTGGCTCAGGTTGATGTTGCGCGCACCCTCTGCGGGCATGCTGCCCCCGAAGGTGACGGGGCCGAAGCCTTCGTATATGGGGGTTGCCGTCACGGGGTCGCCATCGAGCATGTATGGCGCATTGTCTCTGAATGATGCGAATGTCTGCGAGGTGAGCCTCTTGCGCGAGAATATGGCCGACAATGAGGCCTCCATACGCTGCCGTCCCGACGCATTGCATGAGTTGCCGACCCACTCCATGTCGCCGGGCACCGGGGTGGTGTAACGCGCCCCCACCTCTATGCCGCGACTGTCGCTAAAGGTTATTATGTTGACGGTCATTGCCACCGCATCGGAGCCTCTGAGCACCGAGCCGCCGTATGTCACCTCTATCTTGTCGACGGCTGCAAGAGGTATGCGGCCTATGTCGAAGGAGTCGCCCGTGCCGCTCTGCCGCTTGCCGTCCACCAGCACCAGTATGCCGGCACCGACGCCGTAACCCTGTATCATGACGGTCTGCCCCGCCGCATTTTGCGACAGCTCCACCCCCGGAATAAAGCGCGCGAGCACGGTGACCACATCGCCTGCGCCACACTTGTCTATAGCCGCCCTGTCTATGACAAGCCCGCTTGCCGTGTGGCCTTCATAACCCGCTGAAGCGTAAGGCGCAAACGTCAGAAGCGAAAATAAAATGGGGAAAAATAACCGTCGTATCATTATTATCATTAATTTTACGTCAAATATGACGCACTTATGGCGAAGGGTTCGGGCTGTAAAGGTAATAATTATTTCCCCGAAATATTCGCTTTTCAGAGAAATTAGGCAAGATGAACAAAGAGTGTGACTTCCTTATAATCGGTTCGGGTGCCGCCGGTCTGGTTACGGCCCTGAAGGCGGCAGAACACGGACATGTCATTGTGGTGACAAAAAGCGACATGTCGACAACCAACACGGCAGAGGCCCAGGGCGGCATCGCCTCGGTGACATATCCGCCTGACGATTTCGACAAGCACATACGCGACACCATGATATGCGGCTCCAACGAGTGCGACCCCGAGGCCGTGCGCATAGTGGTGGAGGGTGCCCCCGACCGCATAAAAGATCTTGTCGGCTGGGGTGTCGACTTCGACAAGAGCGACGGTCGTTACGATCTGGCACGCGAGGGCGGCCACAGCGAGCACCGCATACTCCACCATAAAGACTCCACCGGTCGCGAGATAGAAGAGAAGCTGGTGATGCGCGTCAAGGAGCATCGCAACATAGAGGTGCTCGAGTATCACTTCGCCATAGACCTGCTGACCCAGCACCACCTCGGGCAGCTGGTGCGCAAGAGCACCCCGAGCATAGAGTGTTATGGCGCCTATGTGCTTAACCTCAAAGACCATACGGTCTTTACCGTGCTCTCCAAGGTCACCGTTCTGGCAACGGGCGGCGTGGGCAACCTCTATAACGTCACCACCAATCCCCCCGTGGCCACAGGCGACGGCATAGCCATGGCCCACCGCGCCAAAGCCGTGGTGGAGAACATGGAGTTCATACAGTTTCACCCCACGGCCCTTTACAATCCCGGCGAGCGTCCCTCGTTCCTCATAACCGAGGCCATGCGCGGGTTTGGTGCCGTGCTCAGGACACAAGACGGCGTCGAGTTTATGGGCCGCTATCACCACATGGGTTCGCTCGCCCCGCGCGACATAGTGTCACGGGCCATAGACAACGAGCTTAAGAGCCGCGGTGACGATTTCGTATATCTCGACGTCACCCACCGCCCCGCCGACAGCATAATAGAGCATTTCCCCAACATATATGCCAAGTGCCTTTCCATAGGCATAGACATCACCCGCGACATGATACCGGTGGCTCCCGCCGCTCATTATTGCTGCGGCGGCGTCAAGGTGGACGGCAACGGACAGACCTCCATAAACCGCCTATATGCCATAGGAGAGACATCGTCGACGGGTCTGCATGGCGCCAACCGTCTGGCCTCCAACTCTCTGATAGAGGCCGTGGTATATGCCCACAGGGCTGCCGGCCATGCCGTGGCGCGCATAGGCTCGCTGACCCTTCAGAGAGACATTCCCGACTGGGATTACGAGGGCACATCGATACCCGAGGAGCTGGTGCTCGTGACGCAGAGTTACAAAGAGCTGCAACAGATAATGAACAGTTACGTGGGCATCGTGCGTTCCGACATGAGGCTCGAGAGGGCTTTCCGTCGACTGGAGATAATATTCCGCGAGACTGAGGATCTTTACAAGACCTCGACCCTGTCGCGACATCTGTGCGAGTTGCGTAACATGATAGCCGTGGCATACCTTATAATAAAGCAGGCCAAGGAGATGAAGCAGAGCGTCGGCCTCCATTACACCATAGACTATCCTGCCCCCGGCATAAACGCCAAAGAGTTTTAGTCGCGGGTGTATGCGATGTGCTTCGCTGAAAGGTCGTGTCTTTGGTTGTGCGGGTGGCGTTAAGATGACGCCGTGACGGGTATATGTATGGCGCGGCATCATTTTTTTGGTTATTCGTCATAATAATAGTAATTTTGCCGACACTGATAACAAGGGCGGGAGTCTCCCGCAACACAAACATACACATCATATGGGAAGAGCATTTGAATATCGCAAGGCGCGAAAACTGAAACGTTGGGGCAACATGGCCCGCACATTCACCAAGCTGGGCAAAGAGATAGAGATCGCCGTCAAGGCCGGAGGTCCCGACCCCGCGGGCAATACCCGTCTGCGTGTGTTGATACAGAACGCCAAAGCGGCCAACATGCCCAAAGAGAACGTTGAGCGCGCCATAAAACGTGCCGTCAGCAAAGACACCGCCGACTATAAAGAGGTGGTGTATGAGGGTTATGGACCCCACGGTATCGCCGTGCTCGTTGAGACTGCCACCGACAACAACACCCGCACCGTGGCCAACGTGCGCAGTTACTTCAACAAGATGGGCGGCACTCTCGGCACATCGGGCTCGGTGTCGTTCATGTTCGACCACAAATGCGTCTTCAAGATAGCCGCCGCCGACAACATAGACCTCGAAGAGCTTGAGCTTGAGCTGATAGACTGCGGCGTGGACGAGGTGTTTGCCGACGAGGGCGAGATAGTGATATACGGCGGCTTCGAGGCTTACGGCGCAATACAGAAATATCTCGAAGATCACGCCATAGAGATAGTCAGCGGCGAGTTCGAGCGTATACCCACCGACTATAAAGACCTCGACGCCGAGGGGCGCGCCTCTATAGAGAAGCTCATAGAGCGTCTCGAAGAAGATGACGATGTCACCTCGGTATATACCAATATGCGTCCCGCAGAAGAGGAAGAATAAATAAAATATATCTATAATTTGCAGATTCGAGAAATTGGTTTTACCTTTGCACTCTGAATTTATGCATATAATAATAAAATAGATAAAACAATGAAAAGAACATTCCAGCCCTCCGTTCGCAAGAGAAGAAACAAACACGGTTTCCGCACCAGAATGGCGACTGCAAACGGTCGTCGCGTTCTTGCCGCTCGTCGCGCGAAAGGTCGTAAGAAACTTACGGTCTCTGACGAGGTGCGCCATCGCTAAGAGCGGTTGCTCAAAAATAACAGAGCGATTCCTGCCGGGGGTCGCTCTGTTATTTTTTGAGGGGACTGCCGTTTTGATTTGCTGACACTGCCCCACTTTTGGTTTGCGGGAACTGCCTCCGGCGGTCCTCCGGGGGAGGGGTCACGGACCCCGTTTTGAGATTTTTGAGGAACAACTAAGGAATAAGTACGAATATCCCATAAAGATTACGCAGTCTTGGGACGTGCGAATCTTTATTAGATATTCGTTTTTCGGCCCTGGGTTTTGTGCCTAAAGTATGTCAAAACATGGGCCATGACCGCTTCGCGGAAAGGGGCTGGGAGACAGAGCGGCAAACAAAAGTGGGGCAGTACCGGCAAAATATAAACGGACGTGCTCGCAACATTTGT